>SHBF01000009.1 GCA_004212975.1 SAR86 cluster bacterium | reverse complement strand
AACTTCTATTGGATCCTGATTCATATCTTAATCTAGTGCTTCGTATTCAGGAATGACTTTCATTACATAAACAGCATTTTTAAATTCTTTATGACATGCTGATATTGTTTCCTTAACACAATCCATAGCATGATCATATTCCCCTTGAACTACTGTGCTAGTAGGAAAGGTAGCAACCTTAATACTATCATAAGTATTAATCTTTTCTATGAATCCTTTAATAGGTGGAATAAAGTTCTCTTTGTTAGGATACATGCTTATATCTATTGTTACTTTCATAATCTAAATTTTACACTCCTCAATATTCTTTTCATTATTTACATTGGGACTATTCATCATTCTATCTACTGGATAGAACTCTACACGCCTAGATAAACTGGACGTGAACCTATCTTTACCATTTAGATAATCTCTAGCTTCATTGTGTTTCAACATAATAGGTTGTCTATTATGAATAGGTGCAAGTTTCTCATTAGCTTCCATAGTTAGGATCGCACAACCTGAATCATTATGAATTCCCGCAAAATAAAACACATCATTATTCATGTGGAAGTAATAAGGTTGTTTTACTTCTCCATCTCTTTTCCATTCGTACCAACCATCTGCAACTATTAGACATGGTTTAGATTCTTTGAATGATGGTTTTTGTCTAACTGTTTCTGATCTTGCATTAATTAGATTCATAGGCTCTTTTGCCCAAGAAGGGGAGTAAGACCATTTCATAAACTTAGGCTTGTCTGTAATCGTTAGAATGTCTTGGGAAGGTGCAACATTATAGTTCTCTTTAATGCTTATACCTGTAAGCTCTTTGACATCAATAGACTTTCTTAAAGTAAATCTTCCACACATTTAATAATCTTATCAAATGATAGGTTCTTTCTGGCAAGTATATTATGGGTAATTTGCAACCCCAGTCTTTATCTAGCGATAGGATCAAAAAAGCCATGTCATGTCCGAAACTTTGATATTATTTATTAAAGGAGAAAAGATATGCAAAAATTTTTAATTTTATTAGGATCTGTAATTGTATTAGTAGGTCTGTTATATCCAGCATTAAAGAAACTACCATTTGGAAGATTGCCAGGTGACATTATCTTTTCATCAGACAAATTTACTTTTGCCTTCCCTATAGTTACTTGCATAGTTATAAGCATACTTTTAAGTATATTTTTTAATGTTTTTAAATAAATTTACTTTGAGTCAATTATTAAAGAATAAAAAGCGACAAGGCTAAGGTAGGAGTTAGGTGTACTTAACATTGTCTATTTTGTGTTTCTGCAAAGAACTTAGAATCTCTAAGTGTTTATTACTTTCTATCATTTGTTAAAAACACTACGGCAAAAGTACGGCAGTAGCTATTTAGGGCAAATTGAAACGGATTGTAATTTAACGGAAACCCTTTAGAATAGGGCTTCAAAATAGGAGGGATGGCAGAGTCTGGTTTATTGTAGCGGTCTTGAAAACCGTCGTGCCTTCATCGGCACCGTGGGTTCGAATCCCACTCCCTCCGCCACTAAATTAAATATGGAAAAGAATCTTTATAAAATATTTAACGATGTACCTAAATTTTTATCAATTTTAGGTTTTAAAGATTGTTATCATGATAAAGGTCTTGATCAATGGATAGTTGAATACTTACCATCTGAAAATCTAACACATTCAAATGGAACAGTTGTTCAAGGCGGATTTGTTTCTGGAATGGTTGATTCAGCAATGTCTCAATTTCTAATATATTTATCTAAAGGAAAAGAGCTACCGCTTACATTAGATCTAGATGTAAAATTTTTAAAACCATGTGTTCCTAATGTTTTAGTAAAAGCAACTGGAAAAATAGTTAGAAAAGGAAAATCAGTTGTTTTTACTTCTGGTGAAATTTATCAAGACGAGCAATTAATTGCTATTGCTACTGCCTCAAATAAGATTATAGTTTTGTAGTATTTAAGCTATAATTTTTAAATGATCGAAAGAAGAGCTAAATTTACTCAAATGAAAGATGGAGACGCTGAAGATTACTCCATAATTGCTGCCAGTAATGCTAAAGATTATGATCATTTAGCAGATAAAGTATTAACTCATCTTGAGATGCTTAGAGACGATTATGGAGGTTTTCAAGTAGATAGATTAACTCATTCACTTCAGACCGCTACCAGAGCTTATAGAGATGGCAGAGATGAAGAGTATATCGTTTGTGCATTAATTCATGATATTGGCGACAATCTGGCTCCAGCCAATCATGCAGAATTCGCAGCTACAATTCTTCAACCATTTGTTTCTGAAGAAAATTATTGGATTGTAAAACACCATGGAATTTTTCAAGGTTATTATTTTTTTGAATTTTTAGGATTAGATAAGAATATGAGAGAGCAATTTATAGATAATCCTTATTATGAAAGTTGCAAAGAATTTTGTGAAAAGTATGATCAAAATAGTTTTGATCCTGACTACGATACTCTCGAGCTCGAATTTTTCATACCGATGGTTAAAAAGTTATTTAAGAAACCGAAAAGATCAATATATTTACAGTCTTAAATGTCGAATGAATTTTCTGAGTTTTTAAAACTTATTCAACCAAAGCTTTCATTCGAAGAATCAATTCATCCTCATGATCCAGATTATTCAGACAAATATTATTGGGCTGCAACCCCTGATATTGATGGACAACAATTTTATGTTCCTGATTCAGGATATGAAATTAAGAAAAACAATGATGTAGATGTCTTTTATATCCACCCTACGGGTTTTTATGAAACATCTTGGAATTCTGATATGGATAAGACTAAATCAGCATATGAAAGAACAGAAATTATGCTTGGTAATCAAGCTTCTGCCTTTAATGAAAGTTGTAATATATATGCACCAGAATACAGGCAAGCTACATATTTCTCATTTTTTGATAAAGAAGATAATGGTAAAAAAGCTTTAGATTTAGCTTATGAAGACATTGAAAATGCTTTTAATTATTTTATAGAATTTTTTAATGATGGTAAGCCTTTCATTATCGCTGCTCATAGCCAAGGAGCACTTCTAGCTCATAGGTTATTAAATAAAAGAATAAATAACTCACAAATTCAGAACCGATTCATTTGTGCTTATGTAATAGGGTATATAATCCCTGAAAAATTTTATGATGATATTTTTCCAAATATTAAAAAATCAGAAAACTATGACGACACAAATTGCATAATTTCTTGGTCAACTGTTGTTGAGGGATTTAAAAGAAATAGAGAAAAGACTCTTTTTTGGAAACCTGATGGTTGGTCTATTGAACCAATGAAACAAAAAATTATTTCTACAAATCCATTTTCGTGGACCAATGATGATAAGTGGCATTCAAATGAAATTAACAAATCCATAATTAATAAAGCTCAAAATTATGATTTTTTAGATCGTTTTCGTAAAGAACACACAGGAACTAAAAAATCGATTGGACTAACTAGAATTCAGGGCTTTAATGCAATGCTTAATAATGAATCAGGACTTGTTGAAACTAATGGCCCTTTGATAGAGAATATTCAAAAGATGAAATTCTTTAATGGAGATCTTCACTCGCTTGATATGATGCTTTTTTGGGGTTCATTAAGGCAAAATATTAAAGATAGAATTGATGCATTCATTTAAATTTTTACTGATAATTATTATGTTTACAAACTCGAATTTATTTTCGTATGAAGAGGGTAAGGCCATAAATCAAGATATAGAAATATATTATCGTGATTATGGACCTATTGATGCAGAACCCATATTACTTGTTCAAGGATTAGGAGGGCAGTTAGTTAATTGGCCACAACACCTAATTGAATTTTTGATCGAAAATAATTTTAGACCAATTGTTTTTGATAACAGAGATACCGGCCTTTCAACTAGAGTTGATAGTGATTCATTTAGTGACGAGAAAAGAAGTGATACGATTGTTAGGAGTTACATCAGATATTATTTAAGACTTCCTATTGAATCTGAATATACGATTGACGATATGGCAAATGATGCAATTGCAGTATTAAATGAACTTAATATTTCAAAGGCACATGTATTGGGTATATCAATGGGAGGAATGATTGCACAAATAATTGCATCAACTCATCCAGATAGAACAAAAACATTTACATTAATAGCATCAACTGCCTCAACTCCATCTCCGTTAAATGGACCAACAAGAAAAGTTAGAAAATTATTAATGGATAGGACAAAAAATCCAAATTCGACTATCGATCAAAGAGTTGATAGAACTAGAAAAATTTTTTCTGAAATAGGATATAAGGGAATAAATTTGAATACCGATGAATTTTATGAAGATATTGCAAGTTCAATTAAAAGAGGTGGAAATGATGATACTGGTTTTGGCAGACAGCTTACAGCAATTCTTGGTTCAAAGAATAGACTTGATAAGGTTAGATCAATTAATGCACCAACTTTAATCATTCATGGCAAAGACGATCCATTAATTAAAGTTAAAAATGCCTATAGGACAAACAAACTCATAAAAGATAGTAAATTAATAGTAATACCTGATATGAGACATTTAATAGAACCACCTGTATTTGATCAATTCAAACAGGACCTTTTAAATCATTTAAAAAGTTAATCCTCATAAATAATGTTATCTGATAAATTTAAAATTAATTATTCTATTGGCGCTGTTGCAAATGGTGTTAAAACTGATACTTTTACTTTTTTCCTACTATTCTTTTATAGCAATATTATTGGATTGAATCCTGGTTTAGCTGGCTCAGCAATATTTATTGCTTTATGTATTGATGCTATTACTGATCCGCTAATGGGAACAATATCAGATAGAACAAATTCATCATTAGGACGAAGACATCCTTACATGTTCATTTCATTTATACCTATGTCTTTAGGATATATATTTTTATTTGCTCCAAGACAGGGTTGGGATATGTCACAAACTGATCTTTTCCTATGGATGACAATATTTACAGTATTAACAAGACTTGGAATGACTTTATTTGATATACCACATCGTGCATTTGGAGGAGAAGTTACAAAAGATTATCAAGAACGAACTATTCTAATGTCTTGGAGAGAGGCGTTTGGTTGGGTTGCCGGATTAAGTAATGCTTTTTTGGGATATGGTATCTTTTTTGCTTCAACTCAAGAATATCCTCAAGGACAGTTAAATCCAGATGCCTGGTTTCCATTTGCATTAACTGGTGCAATTGTGATGATTATAAGCGTCCTTTACTCTTCATATAGCACTAAAGATGAAATAAAGTCTTTATCAAAATGGACAGGAAATATTACTTTAACTGATATTTTTAAGGAACTAAGAATAGCTATTGGAAATAAATCTTTTTTGATATTTTTCTTTGGTAATTTATTTTTATCTTTATCTTGGGGCTTAGCAAATACTTTAACACTTTTTGTAAATACATATTTTTGGCAATTTGAAGCCACTCAAATCAAGTATTTTTTACCTATCTATCTTTTAGGAACTTTATTGGCGTTATATTTTACTCCAAAGCTCGTTAAGTTATTTGATAAGAGAACTATTGTTATGATCTCAATATCTGTCGTTGGAATTTTTGCACCTGCAGCATTAATTTTTTATAACCTTGGTTTAACACCTGAAAACGGTTCTTATGAATTAGTTATGTTCATAAGTTCATTTTTAATAATTCTTATCACCTTTAATATTATCGGAAATATGGTTCGTGATTCCATGGTTGGAGATATAGCTGATGAGGTGGAATTGGACAGTGGAAAAAGACAAGAAGGTATCTTATTTGCAACCGTTGGGTTTATGCAAAAACTAAATACTGGCCTAGGATCATTTTTTGCAGGTCAGGTTTTAAATTTCATTAATTTTGATAAATCAAATCACACCGCTGAACAGGCTTATACTCTTGCATTTGTTCAAGGACCTATAACGTCATTACTAATGATAGTGCCATTAATTATATTTAGTTTTTATTCGTTATCTGCTTCACGGCACAAGGAAATTATTGAATCTCTTAAATCAAGAAATTAATTTATCAACACATTTTATAATTCTTTTCCAAATATTTGCATGAATGGTTTTTGAATCATTTTTTGAAAAATTATTAATAAAATGATTTATCAATGAATCCATATCATTGGTATCTAAAACATTATTTTTATTAAATTTATTACTTAACATCTCTAACTGAATATTATTTCTGATAGACTGATCTTTTTTCAAAGAGTCAATTCCTGCTAAAATTTCTAATTTTACACATGCATAATTTAATTCATTTATATTAGATTCAGCATTTTCAAGTGATCTTTGTATAGTATTTATAAAATTAGATGGCGCTTTATCAATTTCAATTTTTCCCATGAGAACGTCATATATATTAGCGTAGGCAATAAACCTTTCTTTCTTTTTGGCGATATTAATATCATTAATTTTTGATTTGATATCTTTATTAATATTTTTAAATTCTTTAGTATTTATTGCGTCTGAGATTTCATTTAAAGCTGATTTGACTTCAGAGATAGAAATTTCATCATTGTTCAATTTTTTATTCAAATCACCTATCTTTTTTATTTCATCTGTTAATTTTTGCTTTCTCTCAACAAAGAACCTATCAGCATTTTTATTGAATTCATCCCACATTTTTTTTTCATTTTTCTTTCCAGCTGTACCTATATTTGACCACTCATCTTTTAGTTTAATAAATTCACTAATATTTTTTTCATTATCATCATTTGTAATTTCAGCAACTTTTTTTATAAGTAATATCTTTTTTTCTTTATTTTTATCTTCTTGTTGTTTTATTTCATCATTTATTGGTTTTCTAGCATCAAAATATAGTTTTTTAAGTTTTTCTAAGTCTTCATCTAAAACTGGGGCATATTTTTGCCAGTCCTTAAAGGTTTTTTGAAGAAATATAATTAAATCTTTAGAATTAGGCCATTTGTTTGAATTATCATTAACAAACTTATTAATATCTTTAATAATCTCATTTCTCTTTGAAGCATTTTTAACTTTTATTTGTTTTATTTCATCAAAATATTCTTTACAAGGTTCCCATGCTTTTTTAGTAAGATCGTTAAAGTTTAGCCATTGTGATTTTGATGCAGGCTTACTTGACAGGTCCAATAATTGCCATTGAGTATGTATTTCATGAATTTTGTGGGCATGTTTTCTTGGATTATTATTTGGATTTTTAATCAAATCATCCAACTTATTTATTAGGTCATTTCTTTTAGGATTTGTTGCAAAAGATGATATTTCATCAAAATATCTTGATTTGCTAATTGCAGCATTAATTTTATGTCTTAATTTGTTAGGTATTTTATCTAAGGCTTTGGATTCTTTAAGAACATTTCTTAGCCTCTTTTGAGCATTCTTTATTGAGCCGTCAGAAAATAATCTTTCAGCTGCTTCTAATTCTTTAAATAAATGTTGATTAGTTTCCACAATATTTATATATGATGTTTATAATTATACTAAATGAAAAAACGAATTCTAACAGGAATTACAACAACTGGCACACCACACATTGGAAATTATATCGGTGCTATTCGTCCTGCAATTGAGATGACAAAAGATTCTGATGAATCTTTCTTTTTCTTAGCAGATTATCACTCAATTATTAAAAATCAGGACTCAGATTCTATAAAAAATTCTGTAAAGAATGTTGCATTAGCATGGTTATCTTCTGGATTAGACCCAAATAAATCCTATTTTTATAAACAGTCTGATGTTCCAGAAATAATTGAGTTGTGCTGGATTCTAAACTGCATAACTGCAAAAGGATTATTGAATAGGGCTCATGCCTATAAAGCAGCAACGTCAATAAATGAAAATGATCCTGATAAAGGAATTACAATGGGATTATTCTCATATCCTGTACTAATGGCTGCAGATATTCTTATGTTTGATTCAACACATGTTCCAGTTGGATCGGATCAAGTTCAACATCTAGAAATGACAAGAGATATTGCTGCTAGATTTAACCACTTATATAAACCAATTTTAACTCTACCAGATCCTATTATTCAGGATAAAGAAAATGTAGTTCCTGGATTAGATGGACGAAAAATGAGCAAATCTTATGGAAATGTTATACCTCTTTTGGAAAGTGAAAAGATATTGAGGAAATCAGTTATGAAAATTGTTACAAATTCTTTGGAGCCTGGGGAGCCAAAAGATTCATCAGATTGTACTATTTTTAGTTTGTTTAAAAATTTTGTTGATGATTCAGAGATGAAATTAATACAAAAAGCCTATAACGAGGGCATTGCTTGGGGTGAGGCCAAAGAAATGCTATTTAATTCAATAAATGACGAACTTGAACCTATACGATTAAAATTTGAAGAACTCAAAGAGGACAATGATTATATTAATGATTTATTGAGTGATGGTGCTAAAAAGGCAAGAGACATTGCAAAAGATAAAATTTTTCAAATCAAAGAAGCTATTGGCATAACTAAAATATCTTAATGTCTTTATCAGGTTCCTCATGGTTAAAATTTGGCCTATTTACAGTCGGGCTTGGTCAATCCTTTGTTTTTGTTTTAGTACCACCCTTGGCAAGAGATTTAGGTTTAACAGAAATTCAGACTTCATCAATTTTTGCTATCTCTGCAGTAGCGTGGGCATTAACCAGTGCGTTTTGGGGGAGAGCAAGTGACAAATATGGTAGAAGAAATATAGCTATTCTAGGATTGCTTGGATATGGTATTTCATTAGTTGCATTAATTACTCCATTATTCTTAGTTGAACGAAATTTACTTAATTTAAGTTTTTTATTTCCTGCATTAGTCTTGGGTAGATTAATTAATGGATTAATTGGATCTGCAACAAGACCAGCATCATTTGCATATGTTGCTGATACTACTCCAAAAGAAAAAAGAACGGTTAAGTTTGCAAGACTAGAATCAAGCTTTCTTTTAGGAACTGTTGCTGGACCTTTGATTGGCGGATTTTTGTTTTTAATAACAAATGAAACACCTTTTTATGTATTTTCTTTATGTGCTTTGATAGCGGCAATTGGAATATATAAAAATCTAGATTCATCAAAAAGCACTGATATTAAATCTGAAATATCATCGAAGATAAAATGGAATTCAAAATCTATTCTTCCATTTTTATTTTTTGCAGCTGTATTAAGTTTATGCCAATCGTCATTACTTCAATCAATTGGTTTTTATATTACTGATTTTTTTGGTGACTTAGAAAACTTACCAACCCTAATAAGCATGACTTTTGGATTATTATCAATGTCGACCATTTTTAGCCAATATATATTTACAGACGCATTTCCATTGAATAACTATTATCTTTTGTTAATTGGCACCATATTGCTAATATTTTCTTACTTTACAATGGCCTTTTTTCCAACAATATCAATATATTATTTATCTGTAATTGTTTTAGGTGTTGGATTTGGTATGACTAGGCCTGCATTATCTTCATCTCTTTCATTAGCGCAATCACCTGAAAATCAAGGATCTGCTGCAGGTTATTTAGGTTCTGTTATTCCTATTGGTCATATGACAACTCCTTTCATTGCTATGCCAATATATGCAATTAACCCATCTTACTTGTATTATTTCAGTTCATTCTTATGTATAGGACTAATACTATTTATAATATCTAATCCAACTATTAGAAAAACCAAAGATTATGAGTAAATCATTATTATTAATAAATTTAGGAACACCTGATAAACCTACTTATTTTAGTGTTTTTAAATACCTTAGACAGTTCTTGATGGATGGAAGGGTCATAAATATCAATCCTATATTAAGATACATTTTGGTTAATTTTTTAATCTGTCCAACTCGTTCATTCTCATCTGCAAAGATCTACAAAGAGGTATGGGATTCAAAAACAGGCTCACCATTGCTTCACAATACAAAAGAACTTACAAAAAAAATTAAATCTAGGTTGCCTGAGTATGATGTACATTTTGCTATGCGATATCAAAATCCATCTATTGAAAAAGTAATAGATGATATTTTAAAAAAAAATCCTGATGAACTAATAATTCTTCCACTTTTTCCTCATTATGCTGCTGCTACAACTGGATCAGTGTATGAAGAGGTTTCGAGAATACTATCCAAGCGCTGGGTTGTACCCAAAATAAAATTTATAAATCAATTTTATGATAATGATAAATTTATTGATGCATGGGTTGATAAGGCATCAAAGTTTAAAATAGATACGTATGACAAGATTATATTTAGTTACCACGGAATCCCAAATAGTCATGTAGACAATGTATATCCAGATTCTATGTGTGCAGATCATAATTGTGAGATGGAAGTCACCCAAGATAATAAGTTTTGTTACAAAGCTACAACATATGAAACAACTAAGATCTTAGCTAAAAAGTTAAATATACCTGAGGATAAATATATAGTTACCTATCAATCTCGTTTAACAAATAAATGGCTAAGCCCATTTACTGATGAGGTGTTAGAGTCACTCCCAAAAGGTGATAAAAAAAATGTTTTAGTATTTTCACCTGCCTTTACAGCTGATTGTCTTGAAACAATCATTGAGATCGGTGATGAATATAAAGAATTGTTTGAAGAATCTGGTGGAGAAAATTTAGATTATGTTGAGTCACTAAATTACTCAGATTTATGGGCAGATGCTATCATTGATATCATTAAATAGGGAATTTATTGATGTTTAAAAAAGATTTATTACAAAACAAAAGAATTCTGATTACTGGGGGTGGAACTGGCCTTGGTAAGGAAATGGCTAGCCATTTTGCTGAACATGGCGCTGATTTATACATATGTGGAAGAAGAGAAAATGTTTTAAAAGAAACAGCTGATGAAATTACTGAGAAATACGGAGTAAAAGTAAACTATCAGACTCTTGATATAAGGGCATCGAAAGATGTAGATGATTATGTTCAATCAATTTTTGATGACGGTCCTCTTGACGGTTTGGTAAATAATGCTGCTGGAAATTTTATTTCACCTACTAAAGACTTATCTCATAAAGGATTTGATGCAATAGCAAATATTGTATTTCATGGTACTTTTTACATGACGCATTCAGTTGGTAGACGATGGATTGAATCCTCATCAAAAGGGTCAATTATTAATATTTTAACAACATGGGTTTGGACAGGTTCTCCATATGTTGTTCCATCAGCAATGTCAAAATCTGGCATAAATGCTATGACAAAATCTTTAGCAGCAGAGTGGGGCAAATATGGTATTAAAGTAAATGGAATTGCTCCTGGTCCATTTCCAACAAAAGGTGCTTGGGAGAGGCTTAATCCAGGTGATAATAATGATGATGGGATGATGAGCACTGTTCCACTTGGACGGGTTGGCGATATGATTGAATTACAAAACTTAGCTACTTTCCTTATGGCAGATGGATGTGATTATTTAACGGGTCAGACAATTGGGATAGATGGCGCACAATATCTAACTGGCGGTGGAACTTTCTCTCAATTAGATAAATTATCTGACGATGATTGGGAAAATATGAGAAAATTGATAAGAGAAGCAAATAATAAGGATAAGGCTGATAGAGCCTAATAGGAGTTTAATTATGAGTAGTTTTGAAGAAATGAATAAAGTTCTTAGTGAACAAAAAGATTTTTTTATTAAAAACGGATCACCATCTGTTGAATTGCGTATAGATAGATTGCAGAGATTAAAGTCCTTAATAATGGATAATAGATATGATTTTGTAGATGCTTTAAATACTGATTTTGGAAATAGATCTAATAATGCGTCAATGTTATCAGATGTGTACGGAATAATGCCTGCAATAAATTTAGCAATCAAAAATGTAAAAAAATGGAGTAAACCAGAAAAAAAATCATCTAATTTTCCCTTTGGTTTGTTGGGAGCCAAATCATACGTAAAATACGAGCCACTTGGGACTGTTGGTATGATTTCACCATGGAACTTTCCTGTAAATTTAACATTTGTACCGCTTGTATCGATTTTCGCTGCGGGTAATCAGGTAATGCATAAACCTAGCGAACATACGCCAGTTACATCAGCTCTTTTGAAAGATCTATGTGATAAAACATATGATCAAAATGAATTTGCAACTTTCTTAGGGGGTCCTGATGTAGGAGAGGCTTTTACAAAATTAAATTTTAATCATCTTCTCTATACAGGCGGAGGTGAAGTAGCAAAACATGTTATGAACGCAGCATCTCAAAACTTGGTTCCTTGTACTCTTGAACTTGGCGGTAAGTCTCCAGTTGTTATTGGCAAATCAGCTGATTTAAAAACCTCCGCAAAAAGAATTATGTTTGGTAAAACAATGAATGCTGGACAAATTTGTTTAGCGCCTGATTACGTTATTGTTCATAAAGATAAAAAGGATGACTTCATAAAAGAAACAAAAGATGCAGTTACAGAGTATTTTCCTGACATCAAGAACAACGAAGATTACACATCAATAATTAATCAAAAGCACTACGATAGACTTAAAAATTTGTTGGATGATGCAGTTGCAAAGGGAGCTAATGTCGATGAAATAAATCCAGCAAATGAAGATTTCTCTCAGCAAGAGTTTTATAAAATACCGCCCACAATTGTCACTAATACAACAGATGATATGAAAATAATGCAAGATGAAATTTTTGGACCTATATTACCTGTAGTCGAATATGAAGAAATTGATGAAGCAACAAAATTAATAAATTCCAAAGATAGACCTCTTGGTCTCTACTACTTTGGAACCGATAAAAAAGAAGAGGATAATATCTTAAATAATACATCCTCTGGTGGTGTAACAGTTAATAACGTTATTAGTCATCTTCAGCAAAATGATCTATCTTTCGGTGGCGTGGGACCATCTGGAATGGGAAGATATAAATCATTTGATGGTTTTAAGAATTTCTCAAATCCACGTGCATATTTTAAGGACGTAAGCTTTAAATTAGATAAATTTTTTGACGCAGTAAGACCACCATATAAAGGAAATATTGAGAAAGTTTTACAACAACTGATGAAATAAGTTGTGTCATCTATATCTCTGAAATTAGGTTATAAATACCTTAGATCTAATAAAGGAGGTGTGTTTTCATTCACTACCTTATTGGCAATAATTGGCTTATCAATTGGTATATCAAGTTTAATAGTTGTTACGTCGGTCATGAACGGCTTTGAAAAGGAACTTGAGGACAGGATTCTTGGTGTCATTCCTCATTCAGTTATTAGTTCAGATGAGCCAATCGATGACTATGAAAATCTAATAAACCAAGTTAAAAAAGATGCAAATATTTTAGAGGCATCAACTTACATCAATACTCAAGGAATAATTTCATCATCATATGACACCAGGGGCATTTCTTTAATAGGAATCGACCCATTAAAAGAAAAAAATATGTCAATAATTCCAGATTATATGCTCGTTGGAGATTTAAATGATCTTAATGAGGATAATACAATTATTATTGGCTCGTTACTTGCTGCACAAATCGGTGCCTACATTGGTGATGAAGTTAACATAACTACCTCAGATATAAGAACATCTCTTATTGGTTCTTATCCTAGATCTGTAAATCTTGAGGTAGTAGGCATATTTGAATTGAAGACTGAGATTGATCAATATCTTACATTGATTTCACATTCAACATCTCAAAAAATAAAAAATCTTAAGGCAAATCAAACAACCGGAATTAGGCTTAAAACAAATAATTTATTTAATGCAGATATAATTACTGAGAACATTATTAACAATCTTGATTCCAATAATTTATCATATTCATCTTGGAAAAATACTCACGGAACTTTATTTGAAGCAATTAAATTCGAAAAATTATTAATAAGTTTAATGTTATTTTTAATTATCGCTGTAGCCTCAATATTAGTCTTATCAACTGTAGTAATGACAGTTAAATCAAAAGAAAGAGAGATTGGCATCCTTTTAACCCTTGGAGCTAGTAATAAACAAATAGTCTTAATATTTTTTACACAAGGATTAATAGTAACCATAATAGGTATTTTTGTAGGAATATTATTGGGTTTTCTTTTGATATATAACCTTAATAATTTAATTTCTGTTATTGAAAGCATGCTTGATAGAAATCTATTAGAGGCATATTTTATAAATTATTTTCCGTACTACATAAATTTTGGTCAAATATTTTTGATATGCTTTTTTTCATTCTTAATTAGCCTCATATCTTCTTTAATTCCATCTTTAAGAGCTGTAAGACTTAATCCTGTGGAGATTTTAAGGCATGAATAAATTAATCTGTACTGATGTTTGCAAATCTTTTAGGATCGGTAACGATAACTTAAATGTATTAAATAATATAAATTTAACTATTGAACAAAATGATACTGTTGCAATAACAGGAGTTTCTGGCGCCGGTAAATCGACTTTACTTCAAATTCTTGCTGGATTAGATAAACCTTCCTCAGGAAATATTTTCTTAGATGATAAAGATTTTTCTTTACTCTCTAATAATGCTCTAAGCAAGATTAGATTAGAAAACTTTGGATTTGTTTATCAATTTCATCATTTGCTTGATGACTTATCTGTTGAAGAGAATATTTTTATGCCTTTAATGCTAAAAAATACCTATAACAGGTCAAATAAGATTATTGCAAAAGATCTTATGAAAACATTAGATATTTACAAAAGAAAAGATCATTTACCTTGGAAATTGTCTGGAGGTGAGAAGCAAAGAGCGGCCTTAGCAAGGGCAATTATAAATAATCCAATGTTTTTATTTTTAGATGAGCCTACAGGAAATTTGGATATAGAAAATTCAAACAATATTCAGAACTTAATTTTTGAAATTTCAAAAAAATATGGAGTTGCTTTAATTACAGCGACTCATGATAATGAGTTTATTAAACTATTTGATAGGGTATATAGATTAGAGAATTCTAAATTGAGTATTAGTAATGAATGAATTTATTTCAGCTGGCGGACCATTTATGTGGCCATTATTAGCCTGTAGCATACTAATAATAACTATTTCAATCGAGAGATCGTGGTTTCTTCAAAACAGATTAGTTTCACCCAAAGGCTTATCTAATCAAATAATGAATTTAGTAAAAAATGATTTAATGTCAAAAAAACAATCACTCGAAATTTCAAATCTTTCTTCTCTTGGTTTTTTGCTAATAAATTGTCTTAAATACAAAGATCTTCAACGTGAAAATCTGGAATCTAAGATAGAAGAGAAAGCTATTGAAGTTAAATATAGCTTAGAAAGGAATCTTACTATGCTAGGAACACTAGCAACCATAAGTCCTCTTTTAGGATTGTTAGGCACTGTAGTAGGAATGATTAAAGCATTTACTGGCTTAACAGAAACTTCTGGAGCTAATCCTGATTTACTTGCTGCGGGAATCTCACAAGCATTAATTACTACTGCGTTTGGGTTATTGATTGCAGTGCCAGGGCTAGTGCTTCACAAATATTTTGAACAAAAAATCAAATACCTATTGATAAATCTTCAAAAAGAAGTTTCTGGCTTTATTGATGTTATTAACAAATGAAATTTATTTCAGAAAACAAATCTTCATTTTCAATAGAAATCACTCCTTTGATAGATATTGTATTTTTATTAGTAATATTTTTTGTAGTTACTTCAAAAGTAGGAGATTCTCAATTCCTATCTTTAGAGCTACCAAAAACTGAATCATTTCAATATAAAACTGTCCAAAATTCTAATGAGATTGTAATAATCAAAAATGGATCCATATATGTTAATGATAAAGTTTTTGATATAGATAATGTAAATGATCTTGAACAAGCTATCTTTGAATTAGAAAATAATGGAGATGCATTAATATTGAGCGCTGAGTCTGATAGTTTACATGTCTGGGTTGTTACTGTTATGGATTTATTAAATAAATATGGTTTTAATGAGGTTCAAATAAGAACTATTGAAAAATGAAAACAGGAAGTTTAAGAAGGCTGCTTGGTTATACGTTTAGATATAAGTGGTCATTTTTTATAAGTGTTGTAGGTTTTATAAGTTTTGCTTTTGCTGATATCGCAGCTGTTGAATGGATAAGAAGAATAATCGGATTCATAAACTCAGAAGAAGAAAATTTTAGTTCTTTTTTAGCACTTTCTTTAATTTTGATAGCCCTTGGAAGAGGTGTTGGTTTTTTTGTTGGGAACTACTTCATGTCTAGAGTTGGTTTTGGCATTGTCCATGATTTACGAGCAGAATTGTTTCAAAAGCTACATGATCTTCCGAAATCATATTTTGATGCAAATCAGTCTGGACAATTAATAAATAGAATTACATTTACAACAACACAAGTTTCAGGAGCAGCCTCTAATGCAGTTAAAACTCTCATAAGAGAAGGCTTCCTATTAATTGGTTTATTTGTATATTTGCTTATATTAAATTTTAAACTCACCCTTTTGTTAATCGGTACAGCTCCACTCATAGCACTTATAGTTTATGTAGCAGGAAAGCGTTTAAAAAAACTTGCTAAGAAAATACAAACTGCAATGGGAGATGTTACTCATATTGCGTCTGAAGCTGTGGATGGACATGTTGAGATTAAAAGTTTTAATGCTCAAGAATATGAAAATTCAAGATTCTTGGAAGCAAATACTTCTAACAAAAATCAAAATTTAAAACTTGAAGCTACAGGCAATATGGCAACACCAATTATTCAAGTTCTTGTATCAATTTCTTTATCAATAGTTGCATATTTCGCTCTTGGTGCACAATTAGGTATATCACTTGATGCAGAAACTTTTGTTGCTTTTTTCACTGCTGCAGGTTTAATGGCTAAACCAATAAGACAATTATCTAATATCAATATGATTGTTCAGAAAGGCTTAGCAGCAGCTGTAGAAATTTTTGAACAACTCGATCAAGAAATTGAAAGTGATCTTGGTGATAAGAGTGACATAATTGAAGGAAATATTGAATTCGATAATGTTAACTTTTCTTATGAAACTGGCCGCCAAGTATTAAATGATATCTCATTTTCTATAAATAAAAATGAAACAGTTGCCATTGTCGGTAAGTCAGGATCTGGAAAGTCAACTATAGCCAATTTAATTCCAAGATTTTACAACCATTCATCTGGTAATATATTAATTGATGGAACACCTATTAGTGAATTTTCATTAGATTACCTTAGATCTCAAATATCTATTGTTAATCAATCTCCTTCTTTATTTAACGATACTATTTCAAAGAATATTGCATATGGTGATGATGAAATAGATGTAGACAAACTAAAAGAATCAGCAAAGTTATCAGGCTGTTCTGAATTTATTGAAGATTTGCCAGATGGTTACGAATCAGATATTGGAGATGATGGTGTATTGCTATCAGGCGGTCAAAGACAAAGACTTGCTATTGCTAGAGCTTTTTATAAAGATTCACCAATAATAATTCTTGATGAAGCAACATCTGCACTAGACACTGAATCTGAATTAATCGTCCAAGAAGCATTAGAAAAACTAATAATTGATAGAACAACTATTGTTATTGCTCATAGATTATCAACAATCGAAAACGCAACTAAAATCATTGTTCTTGATAATGGATCTATTGTAGAAACTGGAACACATTCAGAATTAATTGAAAATAAAGACATTTATCATTCTTTATATAAGAATAAATTTGAAGATTCACCTGAAGCACAAAGTAGAACTTCAAAATCTGTTCAACTTTTCATGCCAGAATACGAGGATGAAGATTCATCAAGTTTTGTTGTAGATAGTTGGTATAAAAAAAGTTTATGGCTTTATTTACTTTATCCTTTTTCTCTTATCTTTTCATATTTAACTACTAGAAGAAGAAAAAGATATCTTAATAATAAAATTGAATCTTATAAATCCGAAGTCCCAATTATAGTTGTTGGAAATTTAACTATTGGAGGTACTGGAAAAACACCACTTGTTAAGTACATTGTTACTGAATTAAAAAATAGAGGATATAGGCCAGGAATTGTAAGTAGAGGTTATGGGGGAAAATTTAAAGAAACTCTTAAGGTATCAACCGATACTCCTGTGAAAGAAACCGGAGACGAAGCCCAAATTTTAGCTAAGTTAGATGTTCCATTTTATATAGATAAAAATAGAGTGAGGGCTGTAAAAAAACTTACTAAAAATCATGAGTGTGATGTAATAATTTCTGATGATGGACTCCAGCATTATAAAATGGGTAGACACATTGAAATTGCAGTTATAGATGGCAAAAGGCGTTTTGGGAATAACTTAACTTTTCCTGCCGGACCTCTAAGAGAAGCTTCTAAAAGAATAAATACAGTTGATTTTATTGTTAATAATAGCGGTCCTACAAATGAGGATGAATATTTAATGAATATTAGTCCAACTAAGTTTGTACATCTTAAATCAGGAAAATCATATTCAATTGAAAATTGGCCAATGCATAAACAGGTGCATGCCGTTGCTGGTCTTGGAAATCCTGGCAGATTTTTTGATCTTTTAGATAAACTAGGTTTTGATATCATACGTCACCCATTTCCTGACCATCACAATTTCTTATCAAGTGATATTTTTTATTTAGATCATTTACCAATAGTAATGACAGAAAAAGATGCATCAAAATGTAAAGATTTTGATAATAATAAAATTTGGTATCTTAAGATTGATGCAGATGTTAATAATAAATTTATTGACAATCTAGACAAAAAACTAAAGTCAATTTCTTAATTACATGATAAAAAATACATACATTCTTATACCATCTAGAATAGGTTCTACAAGATTAAAAAATAAACCTCTTATCGACCTCAATGGAAAATCTATTATTCAAAGAGCTATAAGTAATGCTCTCAGTATTACTGAAAATGCTTATGTTGCCACAGACTCAGATATTATTAAAAGTAATGTAGAGCAAATTACTGATAATGTAATCATGACATCTTCTAGTCACATATCTGGCACGGATAGAATTTACGAAGCTGCTAATAAGTTAGATTTAAATGATGAAACACTGATTTTAAATCTTCAGGGTGATGAGCCATTTATCCCAAGTGAATTAGTATCAAAAGTAATAGGGGATTATTATGATAATGATTGTGACGTAATTACAGTATCAACTCCAATAAAATCTGTGAATGAACTTATTAACCCAAATTGTGTTTTAGTTGAAACAGATATTAAAAACTATGCAGTTAGTTTTGTTAGATCTGGAAATATTAAAAATCCAAGAAGACATCTTGGAATATATGGATATTCATTTAAAACATTAAGTGCATTGATAAAATTAAAACCAACAAATAATGAATTATCTTTAAACCTAGAACAGCTTAGATTTCTTGAAAATAACTACTCTATTTTTGTTTCACACTTTGATAAAGAAATTCCTAATGGTATAGATACGCAGGATGATGTTGATAATGCACTTATGTATTTGAAACAATGAATATTTATAAAAAAAAATTAATTAATAATTCCTTGAGATTAAACTCAATTGCAAATTACTTCATTGAACTCACTGATAAAAATGATTTTATTGAATTACATAAATTTATAAAAAATAAAAATTTACCGGTACTTGTAATAGGTGAGGGTACCAATGTGGTATTGCCAGATATTTTTGAAGGAATTGTTGTTAAACCATATTTTAATGAAATTAATTTTAGTGAACACAATAATACAATTTCAGCTGGATCCTCTGTTAATTGGCATGAGCTTGTCATTCATACAATAAATAATAATATAGTAGGGTTCGAAAACTTATCATCTATTCCAGGTAGCGTAGGAGCATCTCCAATTCAAAATATAGGAGCATATGGCCAGGAAGTATCGAATTTAATCGAAAGCGTTGACTGTTATGATTATATAAATAATGAATTTATTTCTTTAAATAATGAGGATTGTAACTTTTCCTATAGGGATTCAATTTTTAAAAAAAATAATTTTTTGATATATAAATTAAATTTTTATACAGATAGCCTTAAAGAACATAACCTAGAATATGATTCTATAAAAAAATATATGACTAGCAATAATATCGATCCAAAAAAAATTAGTACTCATGATGTATCAAGAATGATTTCAGATATTAGGTCAATAACATTACCTGATCCAATAGAAGTTCCAAATGCAGGAAGTTTTTTTAAAAATAATGTAGTTAATAAAAGTGATATTAAATTAGATAAATTCTCTATAGATGAATTAGTTTTATGGGAAATTGATTCTGAAAAAGTCAAAGTTGGCTCAGCAAGATTAATCGAATTAATTAAAAATGAGCTTACAAAATTTGATAATGTTGATATATATAAAAATCACTCTCTTGTATTGATCACAAATAAAAATGCAAATCAGAAAAATGTTATAGATTTTGCTGAACATATAAAAGAAAAAATTTATGATACATTTCATATCACTCTAGAAATCGAACCTACAGTAATCTCTAATTAAAAATGTTTATTTGGTCAGCTTTTGCACATTTAATTGCATTAACAAGTCCGGGTCCAGATACGGTTATTCTTATTCGACAAGTTTCAATTCATGGAAGAATTGAGGGTATTAAAACATCGATAGGTATTGGTTTTGGCATACTCGTTCATTGCATTCTAGCAATAAGTGGAATTTCTTTATTAATATTAGCCAATGATTTATACAAATTTATAATAAGCTTGATAGGTGGGATTTATATTCTTTATTTGGGTGTAACAATGTATTCATCAATTAATAATGAGCTTCCAAATAATAACAATTTTTTAAATATAAAAAACAATAGTTTTTATATTGGACTTATAACTAATATTTTTAATGTGAAAGCATTTTTATTTTTTGTTTCATTGTTTGCTATCTTGATGGATAATTTAAATGGAGTTTATTTTTATTTATATCCAATATACTTTTCATTAATATCAGCACTATGGTTTATTTTTTTAAGTTATGTTTTAACTTCCTCAAAATCTAAAAATTTTAATGTTTATAATAATAAATATTTGCTATCAATAATGTCTGTTGTTTTGTGTTTGATCGGATTATATGTACTACTTAGGGCCACAAATGAGTATTTCTAAAATAAAAAAAGATCTCGAAGGACAAAAAAAATTTCCACCTGTAGATCAATGGAATCCAGATTTATGTGAAGGACAAGAATTCTTTATAGATAGAGAAGGTAATTGGTTCTATAACAACTCACCGATTAAAAATAAAAAACTTATAAATCTTTTCTCTACAGTAATTAGAAATGATGATAATAATTATTTTTTAGTTACTCCGCTTGAAAAAGTTCCAGTTAAGGTTGAGTTAGCACCATATAAAGTTATTGATTTTGAAATCTCTAAAAACAATATAAAACTTTTCACTAATATGAATTATGACTTTGTACTAAATGCATTAAATACAACTAGATTAATTGCTTATAATAATTCTGAAATACCACTTGTTCATGTTAGAAACAATATTGAAGGTTTTTTTGATAGAAACATATATTACAAGTTTGTTGATTTTGCACTTGAAAATAATTACATAGAAAACAAATTACTCTACGTTCCAAGTATTAATCACAATCACATAATAGGTAACATTGCATAAAAAACTTACATTAGAAAAAAAAGTGTGCCCAGTTTGCAACAAACCATTTTTTTGGAGAAAGAAATGGAAAAAAAATTGGTCAAACGTAATTTATTGTAGTGAAAGATGTAGAAGGTCTAAGAAGCTAAAGTTAAATTAATCCATTCATTAATATAAAACTCTAGTAAATCTAAAGGAAGGGAGCCTCTTTTAAGCACTTCATAATGAAAATCTTTAATATCATATTTATCACCCAATAACTTTTCAGCTTTATTTCTAAGCTCTAAGATTTTTAACTGTCCAATTTTGTATGCTAGTGCTTGACCTGGCCATGCTATATACCTATCTACCTCATTATTAATATCTAAAATAGATTTGGCTGAGTTTTCTATAAATAAATTTACAGCTTCTTCTCTAGACCAGCCTTTATAATGCATTCCTGTATCGACAACTAACCTTATAGCTCGCCACATATCATAAGTAAGCTGACCAAATTTATCGTATGGATCATCATAAATGCCCATAAATTCACCAAGTTCCTCACTATACAAACCCCAACCCTCAACAAATGCAGTTATACCTTGATATTTTCTAAATGATGGAACATTTTCTAATTCTTGAGCAATAGAGATTTGAAAATGATGACCGGGAACAGCCTCATGAACTGTTAAAACAGGAATTTCATATTTTGGCCTTGATTCAGGTTTGTAAAGATTTGCATAAAAATATCCAGGTCTGCCAGGACTTGGACTATTGTAATAAGCAGTTGTTGTAAAAGGTGCAGATTCATCAGGAATTGGTATAACACCATAGGGCGCTCTGGGAAAAACTTTAAATATTTTTGTTAATAATGGATCTATTGTTTTTGACATGATGAGGTATGCATTGAAAAGATCCTCAGAATTATCATAATAAAATCTTGGACTTGTTCTTAAATAATCTAAAAATGAATTAAAATCACCATCCCAATTTACTTCTTTAATAATTGTTTCCATTTCTGATCGTATTCTTTTTATTTCATTCAATCCTATTTCATGAATCTGATCAGGAGTAAGATCTGTAGTGGTATAAAATTTTGTAAGATACTCATAATATTCTTTGCCACCTGGAACATCACTTATACCAATTGAATTCCTTGAGTTAGGTAAGTATTGATTTTTTAAAAAATTATTTAAATTTTTATATGCCGGAATAATTTTGTTATTAACAATTTCTTTAGCTTTAATGACTAATTCATCTTTCTCAGATTTTGACATTAAGCTGCTATCTGCTTCCATAAAAACTTTCATGTAGGGATTTTTATCAATTTCAGAGTCAATAATTGCATCTATTTGAACAATTACGCTCTCAGTAATCATATTAGGTTGAGTAATGCCTTTTGAAAGACCTTCTTTGTTTATCTCAATAAAATTATTAATATTTTCTGAAAAAATATTTAATCTTGAAAGCCAATCGTAATAGTCCTGTATTGATGAATAAACAAGTCTATTACCAGTTTCATAAAAACTTTGAATACCACCTCTTTGGTTTATTCTTAAAAAGTAGGTTGGAAAATTTCTAAGATCAATGTCCCTATTAATACCAAACTCATAAAGCTTATAGTTAAGTTTATTTTCATTACTTAACCTTGAAAAATTAATCTTTTTAAGATTATTCAACGACTCAATACTTGAATCTTTTTCTATAAAAAATTGTTTAATACTATTAGAGTTAATTATATTATTTGACCTTTTATCACCAATGTAAGTAGCAAAAAGTGGATTATTGTTGAGGGTCTTCTCCCATTCTGAATCTAAAAAATTTATAAAGACATCATTTTCATCTTCTTTTATTTCTTCCTGAATATTTTGTTCAACTATTTCGACTGTGTTACAAGAGAATACAACAATGAGAAGTATAGGAAATAGAAAATACCTCATATTCTTACATGTTTGGATAATTTGGGCCTCCAGGACCCTCTGGAGTCACCCAATTTATATTTTGTGATGGGTCTTTAATATCACAAGTTTTACAGTGAACGCAGTTTTGAGCATTAATTACAAATTTTTTCTCGTTATCTTTTTCTACAACCTCATAGACACCAGCAGGGCAGTATCTTTGTGCTGGTTCATCATACATTGGAAGATTAACGCTTATAGGAATTGATGAGTCTTTTAATTGAAGATGACAGGGTTGATCTTCCTCATGATTTGTATTAGATAGATATACTGATGATAACTTATCGAACGAATATATCCCGTCTGGTTTTGAATATTCTATCTTCGGCATTTCATCAGCTTTTTTCAGACATGCATAGTCAGGAGTTGGATGATTGAGAGTAAATGGCAATTTTCCTCTAAAGATGAATTGGTCCACTGCATTAAATGCAGCTCCAATAAGAGCACCATACTTATGAAAAAATGGGCCAAAGTTTCTAGATTTATAAAGCTCATCATAAATCCATGAGTTCTTAATTCTTGAGTCATATGATTCATTAGATGATTCTTGTAGTTCTTCAAAAATATGTTGACCAGCTATTTCACCAGATTTCATTGCTGTGTGAGAACCTTTAATTTTAGAAAAAACAAGAGTACCTGCATTACATCCAATAAGAAGGCCACCAGGAAATTCCATTTTTGGTAGAGATTGTAATCCACCTTTAATTAAGGCTCTTGCACCATATGTAATTCTTTCTCCTCCTTTAAGATATTTTTTTATTGATGGATGAGTTTTCCATTTCTGAAATTCATCAAATGGACTGAGATGTGGATTTTTGTAATCCAAGGGTATTACATAACCCAGATATATTTCATTATTTTCACCATGATATAAGTATGAGCCCGACGGAGTATCAAATGGAGTAGGCCAGCCATTTGTATGCACAACCAAACCTTCCTCGTGAAGTTCAGGCTTAATTTTCCATACTTCTTTAAAACCTATTCCATAATGCTGTGGATCCTTGCCATCAGATAAGTTAAATTTCTGTATTACTTGTTTGCCAAGATGTCCTCTACAACCTTCTCCTAAAATAGTGTATCTGGCTCTAATTTCAATACCAGGTTCATGTCCTGGTTTAACTTCACCAGATTCTGAAATACCCATATCACCAGTTTGAACACCAACAACTTTATCATCTTCAATTAAAATTTTACTAGCAGGAAATCCAGGAAATATTTCAACACCCATCTGTTCAGCTTGTTCACCAAGCCATCTGCATAAATTACCTAAACTAATAACAAAGTTACCATGATTATTCATTGGAGGCAGTATAAAAGAGGGCACTGGTATACCAACTTTCTCTAAAAGAAATAATAATTTATCTTTTTTAACTGGAACATTAAGAGGAGCATTTAATTCTTTCCAATTTGGTATTAATTCGTCTAGCGCATTGGGCTGAAAAACATTTCCAGAAAGAATGTGAGCTCCGATTTCAGATCCTTTTTCCAATAGACAAATACTATAATCTGTATTATTTTCTTTGTTCAGTTGTGCAAATTTAATGGCAGCAGCAAGACCAGAAGGTCCACCGCCAACAATGACAACATCATATTCCATTACTTCTCTGTGCATAAGATTTTCGTATTGTAATACTAATTAAAAATACATTATAATTATACTATATTATAAGTAGTATTTATATTAAAAATATTTAAAAATAATTAAAACTTATATTAAATATACATATAAATAAGTACAATTTACAAGTTAATTTAAAACAAATATTTACTATGAAAATTTTAGTTCCGATTAAAAGAGTTGTCGACTATAACGTAAAAGTTCGACCTTTATCAGATAACTCTAATGTTGATTTAAATAATGTAAAAATGGCAGTTAATCCATTTTGTGAAATTGCCCTAGAAGAGGCTGTAAGGTTAAAAGAATCAGGTAAAGCTTCTGAGGTTATTGCTGTTTCTGTTGGTCAGACTAATTCACAAGAACAACTAAGGACTGCATTAGCACTTGGTGCTGACAGAGCTACTCTTGTTGAAACTGATTCTCTACTAGAGCCCTTAGCAATCGCTAAAGTTCTTCAAAAAATTATTGAAGATGAAAAACCAGATTTAATTATATTAGGTAAACAAGCTATTGATGGTGACAATAATCAAACTGGTCAAATGTTGGGAGCCTTGCTTGATTACCCTCAAGCCACTAATGCTTCCGAAGTTTCAATAAATGAATCATCTATCAGTGTTACTAGAGAGATTGACGGAGGCCTTCAAACATTGGAACTTACAATTCCTTCAATAGTCACAACAGATCTTAGACTAAATGAACCAAGGTATGCATCCTTACCTAATATAATGAAAGCTAAGAAAAAAGAATTAAATGTTATACCTGCTGCCGACCTAGGAATTGATTTAGGTTCTAGAACTGAATTATTGTCTGTAGAACTGCCTCCATCTAGAGAAGCAGGTATTATGGTTGAGACAGTAGATGATTTAGTTGATAAATTAAAAAATGAAGCAAAGGTGATTCAATGAGTATATTAGTAATAGCTGAACACGATAATAATTCCCTCAAGGGGGGTACTTTAAATACAGTAACTGCTGCAACTTCTTTATCAGGTGATGTCGCAATACTAGTTGCTGGTTCAAACATCGATGCTGTTGTAAGTGAATGTCAAACCATAGATAACGTATCTAAAATTTTAAAATGTGATAGTGAGACATATGTAAATGCAATAGCAGAAGATCTTTCTTCACTAGTTCTTGCTAATTGTGATGGATTTACTCACATACTTGCACCTGCAACAACATTTGGTAAGAATCTTATGCCAAGAATTTCAGCTAAATTAGATTCACAACAGATATCAGACATTATCTCAGTAGAATCTGATGACACTTTTAAAAGACCTATTTATGCTGGCAGTTGTATTGCGACTGTTAAATCAAATGATAGCGTAAAAGTTATAACTGTTAGATCTACTGCTTTTGATGCAATAACTAAAAATAATTCAGGTGTTGATGTTCAAGAAATTAATGATGAAGGTTCATCAAATATCAGTAAGTTTGTAGGTGAAGAGTTAGCTCAAAGCGATAGACCAGAGTTAACAGCTGCAAATATTGTAATTTCTGGTGGCAGAGGAATGCAGTCTGGCGACAACTTCCATTTGTTAGATTCGATAGCAGATAAACTTGGTGCGGCTGTTGGTGCATCTAGGGCTGCAGTTGATGCTGGTTTTGTTCCTAACGATTATCAAGTAGGACAAACTGGTAAAATAGTTGCTCCAGATTTATATATTGCAGTAGGCATTTCTGGTGCAATACAGCATTTAGCTGGGATGAAAGACTCAAAAGTAATTGTTGCTATTAATAAGGATGAAGATGCACCTATATTTCAGGTAGCAGATTACGGACTTGTCGCAGATTTATTTAATGCCTTACCAGAACTTGAGAGCGCTCTTTAAGATAATTAGTTGATAAATATTTTTAAAAAAGACAATGCTTTTATAATTACTTTAATTTTAAGCATTCTTTTTTTAATAGTATTTTACGTTTTAAGTTATTTCCAACTCATTCAATCCGAAGAATCTTTAAGTTTTATCGGTGAAGCTTCTAGATGGTGTGAAAGAATTAGCGCCGGAGCCTTCAGAGAACCTATTAACACTTTGACTAACTTAGGATTTATGTTTGCTGGGCTATACATCTTATACACATTAACAAATGAAACATCTTTTAATGATTTTTCTGGTTTAAACAAAATAACCATCCTATATGGTGTAGCTGTAGTCTATTTAGGACCTGGCTCTATGATGATGCATGGTACAAATACAGAATGGGGAGGTTGGGCTGATAACTTAAGTATGGTCATGTACATAATAATTCCTTGGCTGTATAACATATATAAAATGTCTCAGTGGTCAGTTAATACATTTCTAAAAGTATATATATCAATTGTTGTGTTTTATGCTGTTATGAGAGGCTTATTTGGTTACGGCATGGGTATTGGCTTAGATCTATTTGGTGTCTCAATCGGTTTATGGGTTATAAGTGAATTTTTATATAGATTTTGGTCTCCGAGTATGAGATTTGTTTCAGGTTTTGTTGGTTTCTTGGTGTTAATGATCTTTGGAATATTTCCTTCTGAGGTATTTGAGAATATTTCTGAATATTGGTGGATTGTATTTTTTTGGTTACCTGGAATTCTAGCCGTTCAAAAACCTAAGGGATCAAGAACCTATATATGGTATTTTGCAGGAATGACTGCATATATTGCTGCTTGGTTAATATGGCTTCAAGGTAATTTAACTATCAATCCAAATTCTGAATTTTGTAATCCAGATTCTCTCATTCAGGCGCATGGTATATGGCATATATTAACTGCAGTATCTACAATATTTTTCTTTTATCACTATAGATCTGAGAGATCAGTTTAGAATTTTTTCACAACCACTACCGCTGATTAAATTTAGTATTATTTTTTTATCATCGGGTGATAACTTATTAAATTCATCTTTAATCCAATTTAGACACTTTACTTGATAAGGAAATGTTTTTTGTTTCCAAATTTCACCATCTATTGATGTTTCCCAAACATCATCACCGTTTTTATATGCATTTGCGTTGGCAATTAGACAGGGTATATAAACTTTACCGACTTCATTAAATATTTCAATTAATGAATTAGGAATATTATCTGTATCAAGCCATCCATAATTATTATCTTTAAAGTAATTTAATTTATTTTTATTTTTTGCTTCGTTAGATTTCACTCCAAAAAACTCACCAATTCCCCCACTGTCATGTAAACCTGACAAATCTGACATTATATTTACCCATGAAACTGTTCTTGGTGATTGTTTATATGCGATATTTCTAGGTGTTGGGTCAAATCCAACTAGTTGGGTAAGTTGACCATATAAACCAAAATCAGATGATGAAGGTCGCTGTCCAAACATGAATGGCAAAAATTTAAGATGATTTTCCATCAATGACAAATATCTTTTATAACTTTGATCAATGAGTTTTGCTGTATCATCATTTGAACCAACAACCCATAATCTATTAATTTGTCTATCTGCAATAATGTCACCAAATTGATTCATAGATTCGTCATCTATATCTATTTTATGTTGAAGTACTAACATTTTTTTTGCATTATCTGCATCTTCATTAAAATACCACCTGTAATGAAACATATATTTGGTTGTCCACTCATCTGCAAAATCTTCTAGCAAGTAATTGAGAAAACTTAAAACAGGTGAGGGTGGTATTACAGATTTTTCTTTATACAATTCTTCAAGATATCTTATTATTGGTGTTGTATCAGTCCTGCAAATATCTAAACCTTCATCATCTTTAAATACCATGGTAGGTAATAAAACAGGCTTAGGAGGTTCAATATTAAGAAAGGATAAAT
>SHBF01000008.1 GCA_004212975.1 SAR86 cluster bacterium | reverse complement strand
GAGAAAGAATCCAAGGAGCTAAAGAAAATCTCACTTTAGACCCCTGAGGAATCGATTGAAAGAAACAGAGCTAGTCTCTGTTTTTTTTTGCACAAAATTTTTATATGAAAAATTATTCAAATCATGTTGCAGTTATCGGAGCTGGAATAGCCGGACTCACACTTGGAAATATACTACGAATTAACAATATACCATGCGTTGTTTTTGAAAAATCTAACAATGTTAAAGAACAAGGAGCTGGTATATCTATCTCATATAATGGGTTAAAGGTTTTAGATTATCTGAATGTTCTTGAAGCCTTTAATAATATTTCTAGACAACCAAAAAAGGCTATTTTTTTCTCAAATAATAATAAAATTAAGCATATTTCAACTGATATTACGACCGCATCTCGAAAAAACTTATATAAAGTTTTATTAGATAATTATTTATCATTAAAAGGTGAGATTTATTTTAATCATGAGTTGAAAAATATTAATCAATACAGAAATAAAATTTTTTTTTCTAATAATAACTCATATCATGTGAGTCATATCGCTGCCTGTGATGGAATAAAATCAACTTGCCAAAGTATATTATCTACTTCATTCGTTAAGCCGATATATAGTGGATATTATATTTGGAGAACAATATTTGAATACGATCAAGAAAATATACATTTTCATCTTGGTTCAAATTTTCATGTTGTTACATATCCTATTGATAAAAAAAGAATAAGTCTTGTTGCAGCTATTAAAAGTAAAAACAAAGAAATAGAATCCTGGAAACAAGAAGGGGATCTTGATGATTTGTTAACAGAAGTACCTCATTCAATATTAAATAGATATCAATCAATTAAAAAAAATGATGGTGTTTATAAATGGGGAGTATACATTCGACCAAATGCATTGACTCTAATTGATAAAAATATTTCTTATCTTGGAGATTCGGCTCATCCAATGGTTCCTTTCATTGGACAAGGTGCTTGCATGTCCTTGGAAGATGCCTATACATATGGTTATATGTTGAGCAAATATAACAACGACTTACCTAAGGCACAAAATGAATATAATAAATTCAGAATAAATAGAGTAAAGTCAATTTATACCAAATCTTTGAATCAAGGTAAGTTAAATCATTTAAGTAATCCTTTCTTAGTTTATTTAAGAAACATATTAATGAAATATACAAATGTTATTAAGTATCGAACCAATCAAATATGGTCTTATGATGTAACATCGATGTTAAAAAAGTAAATTATTTATAATTGGTATATTTATTGAAATTGTTATAATTCAAAAATGAATCTTTTTTCTAAATTTTTTAAATCCTCCAATCATTCTGCTAATGAAATTAATTTAAAAATATCATCATCTTTAGAAGATTTTACAAAGAATGAAGTTCTGCCCGGTCTAAACATTTCACCTCATTATTTTTGGAGCTCTTTTGAAAATCTTGTTGAAAAGTTTTCTAGTCGAAATAAAAATCTATTAATTAAAAGAAGTGAATTACAAGAAAAGATTGATCATTGGCACATTCAAAATAGAAATAAAGAATTTAATTTAGATGAATATAAAAATTTTTTAACTGATATTGGTTATTTACATCCAAGAGCAGGTAATTTTAAGATCAAGACATGGAATGTAGATCCAGAGATTAGAAAGATTGCTGGTCCTCAATTGGTTGTACCTGTCATGAATGCAAGATTTGCCTTAAATGCAGCAAATGCAAGATGGGGAAGTCTTTATGATTCTTTATATGGAACAAATATAATTACCGATGAGGATGGTGCTACTAGAGAGGGAGGTTATAACCCAATAAGAGGAAACAAAGTAATAGAATTTGCTAAAAAATTTCTTGATGAAACAATACCAATGCAATCAGGCTCATACGATCAGGTTATCCAGTTCCAATTTATTGATAGTGAGCTATCAATGAAATTAGAGGATGGAAAAAAAGTATATTTAAAGGATATTGATCAATATGTAGGTTATAAAGATGAGGGTATGGGCGCATATGGACTTCTATTTAAAAACAATAATCTTCACTTTGAAATACAAATTGATAGGTCTCATCCAATAGGTCAAGAGGATAAGGCAGGCATAAAAGATATTTTAATGGAATCTGCTGTTACTTCAATTCAGGATTGTGAGGACTCTGTAGCTGCTGTTGATGCAGAAGATAAAATTATTGTTTACAGAAACTGGCTAGGCTTAATGAAAGGAAATTTAAAAAGATCTTTTGATAAAGATGGTAAGTTTATTACAAGAGAACTTAATCCTGATAGAAAATATTTACTGAAAAATGGAAAAATGATTCTGCTTCCAGGAAGAAGCCTTATGCTGGTAAGAAATGTTGGCCATTTAATGACAAATCCAGCAATCAAAGATAAGAAAAACAATAATGTTCCTGAAGGAATTATGGATGCATTCTTTACTATATGTATTGCCATTCATGACATTATTGGTAATGGCATTTACAAAAACTCTAAAACAAAAAGTATTTATATTGTAAAACCAAAAATGCATGGACCAGAAGAAGTTCAATTTACTTGCGATCTATTTTCTGAAATAGAAAAAATATTTGATTTGCCTGAAAACACTGTCAAATTAGGAATAATGGATGAAGAGAGAAGAACAACAGTTAATCTAAAAGAATGTATAGAAATTGCAAAACACAGAGTCATTTTTATTAATACAGGATTTCTTGATAGAACAGGCGATGAAATTCATACAAGTATGGAAGCTGGACCAATGGTTACAAAAGCAGATATGAAAATGCAAAAATGGATTAATGCATATGAGAATTGGAATGTTGATATTGGCTTGGAGACTGGATTTAAAGGTAATGCTCAAATTGGTAAAGGAATGTGGCCTATGCCAGATGAAATGTTGGATATGTATAAAACTAAAGCAGCTCACCCTAAAGCAGGAGCTAACTGTGCATGGGTACCGTCTCCAACAGCTGCAACAATCCATGCAATGCATTATCACCAAATATCAGTTCAAGATGAACAAGATAAAATCATAAAAAGAGAAAGAGCAAAACTAGATGATTTGCTTTTGATTCCATTTATGAAAAAAAATGAATTGCCAACAGATAAAGAAATTACAGCAGAACTTGAAAATAATGCTCAAGGGATCTTGGGTTATGTTGTGCGATGGGTAGACCAAGGTATTGGATGTTCAAAAGTTCCTGACATAAATGACGTAGGTTTAATGGAGGATAGGGCTACATGTAGAATTTCAAGTCAACACATATCAAATTGGTTACATCATGGATTATGCTCAGAGGTTGAGATCCTTGAAATAATGAAAAAGATGGCAAAAGTTGTTGATAGTCAAAATAAAGACGATGTTAATTATCGTAAAATGTCACCTTCATTCGATAGCATTGCATTTAAAGCTGCATGCGAGCTTGCTATTAAAGGGAAATACCAACCAAGCGGTTATACTGAACCAATACTTCACAAAATGAGATTAAGAAGAAAATAACATGAATAAAGGTTATTGGATTGTAAGAGCAAATGTAAATAATCAAGAAGAATATTCAAAATATATAAAAAAAGCCACAAAAGTTGTTGAATCATTTAACGGAAAATTTTTAGTAAGAGGTGGCAAGCAAAAGGAATTTGAAAATTCTGGTTATGAAAGAACGGTTATAGTGCAATTTGATTCATATAATGATGCTCTTAAATCTTACAATTCCTCAGAATATCAGGATGCTTTGAGGCATGTTAAGCAATCTGCAAATAGGCTATTTGCAGTTGTAGAAGGAGCTTAGACTTTTTGTTTTTGTGTTTCGTCTCTGTGCTTTTTTAAGCTATTAAAAAAATTAAACTTTTTAAAAAAAAGTGTTGACATCTAATTTTGTAAGAGTAATATTAAATATACGGACGGCAACCGACTAGTGACCAACTGCAGACGGGAGGCTAGAGGGAAACCAAACGGAGAGACCGAAGGGTGAAAGCATTTGCAAGAGTCGATGATAAAAAATAGCTTGTAGATCCACCAAGGATTCAGGAGAAAGAATCCAAGGAGCTAAAGAAAATCTCACTTTAGACCCCTGAGGAATCGATTGAAAGAAACAGAGCTAGTCTCTGTTTTTTTTTGCACAAAATTTTTATATGAAAAATTATTCAAATCATGTTGCAGTTATCGGAGCAGGAATAGCCGGACTCACACTTGGAAACATATTACGAATTAACAATATACCATGCGTTGTTTTTGAAAAATCTAACAATGTTAAAGAACAGGGAGCTGGTATATCTATCTCATATAATGGATTAAAGGTTTTAGATTATCTGAATGTTCTTGAAGCCTTTAATAGTATTTCTAGACAACCAAAAAAGGCTATTTTTTTCTCAAATAATAATAAAATTAAGCATATTTCAACTGATGTTACGACCGCATCTCGAAAAAACTTATATAAAGTTTTATTAGATAATTATTTATCATTAAAAGGTGAGATTTATTTTAATCATGAGTTGCAAAATATTAATCAATACAGAAATAAAATTTTTTTTTCTAATAATAACTCATATCATGTGAGTCATATCGCTGCCTGTGATGGAATAAAATCAACTTGCCAAAGTATATTATCTACTTCATTCGTTAAGCCGATATATAGTGGATATTATATTTGGAGAACAATATTTGAATACGATCAAGAAAATATACATTTTCATCTTGGTTCAAATTTTCATGTTGTTACATATCCTATTGATAAAAAAAGAATAAGTCTTGTTGCAGCTATTAAAAGTAAAAACAAAGAAATAGAATCCTGGAAACAAGAAGGGGATCTTGATGATTTGTTAACAGAAGTACCTCATTCAATATTAAATAGATATCAATCAATTAAAAAAAATGATGGTGTTTATAAATGGGGAGTATACATTCGACCAAATGCATTGACTCTAATTGATAAAAATATTTCTTATCTTGGAGATTCGGCTCATCCAATGGTTCCTTTCATTGGACAAGGTGCTTGCATGTCCTTGGAAGATGCCTATACATATGGTTATATGTTGAGCAAATATAACAACGACTTACCTAAGGCACAAAATGAATATAATAAATTCAGAATAAATAGAGTAAAGTCAATTTATACCAAATCTTTGAATCAAGGTAAGTTAAATCATTTAAGTAATCCTTTCTTAGTTTATTTAAGAAACATATTAATGAAATATACAAATGTTATTAAGTATCGAACCAATCAAATATGGTCTTATGATGTAACATCGATGTTAAAAAAGTAAATTATTTATAATTGGTATATTTATTGAAATTGTTATAATTCAAAAATGAATCTTTTTTCTAAATTTTTTAAATCCTCCAATCATTCTGCTAATGAAATTAATTTAAAAATATCATCATCTTTAGAAGATTTTACAAAGAATGAAGTTCTGCCCGGTCTAAACATTTCACCTCATTATTTTTGGAGCTCTTTTGAAAATCTTGTTGAAAAGTTTTCTAGTCGAAATAAAAATCTATTAATTAAAAGAAGTGAATTACAAGAAAAGATTGATCATTGGCACATTCAAAATAGAAATAAAGAATTTAATTTAGATGAATATAAAAATTTTTTAACTGATATTGGTTATTTACATCCAAGAGCAGGTAATTTTAAGATCAAGACATGGAATGTAGATCCAGAGATTAGAAAGATTGCTGGTCCTCAATTGGTTGTACCTGTCATGAATGCAAGATTTGCCTTAAATGCAGCAAATGCAAGATGGGGAAGTCTTTATGATTCTTTATATGGAACAAATATAATTACCGATGAGGATGGTGCTACTAGAGAGGGAGGTTATAACCCAATAAGAGGAAACAAAGTAATAGAATTTGCTAAAAAATTTCTTGATGAAACAATACCAATGCAATCAGGCTCATACGATCAGGTTATCCAGTTCCAATTTATTGATAGTGAGCTATCAATGAAATTAGAGGATGGAAAAAAAGTATATTTAAAGGATATTGATCAATATGTAGGTTATAAAGATGAGGGTATGGGCGCATATGGACTTCTATTTAAAAACAATAATCTTCACTTTGAAATACAAATTGATAGGTCTCATCCAATAGGTCAAGAGGATAAGGCAGGCATAAAAGATATTTTAATGGAATCTGCTGTTACTTCAATTCAGGATTGTGAGGACTCTGTAGCTGCTGTTGATGCAGAAGATAAAATTATTGTTTACAGAAACTGGCTAGGCTTAATGAAAGGAAATTTAAAAAGATCTTTTGATAAAGATGGTAAGTTTATTACAAGAGAACTTAATCCTGATAGAAAATATTTACTGAAAAATGGAAAAATGATTCTGCTTCCAGGAAGAAGCCTTATGCTGGTAAGAAATGTTGGCCATTTAATGACAAATCCAGCAATCAAAGATAAGAAAAACAATAATGTTCCTGAAGGAATTATGGATGCATTCTTTACTATATGTATTGCCATTCATGACATTATTGGTAATGGCATTTACAAAAACTCTAAAACAAAAAGTATTTATATTGTAAAACCAAAAATGCATGGACCAGAAGAAGTTCAATTTACTTGCGATCTATTTTCTGAAATAGAAAAAATATTTGATTTGCCTGAAAACACTGTCAAATTAGGAATAATGGATGAAGAGAGAAGAACAACAGTTAATCTAAAAGAATGTATAGAAATTGCAAAACACAGAGTCATTTTTATTAATACAGGATTTCTTGATAGAACAGGCGATGAAATTCATACAAGTATGGAAGCTGGACCAATGGTTACAAAAGCAGATATGAAAATGCAAAAATGGATTAATGCATATGAGAATTGGAATGTTGATATTGGCTTGGAGACTGGATTTAAAGGTAATGCTCAAATTGGTAAAGGAATGTGGCCTATGCCAGATGAAATGTTGGATATGTATAAAACTAAAGCAGCTCACCCTAAAGCAGGAGCTAACTGTGCATGGGTACCGTCTCCAACAGCTGCAACAATCCATGCAATGCATTATCACCAAATATCAGTTCAAGATGAACAAGATAAAATCATAAAAAGAGAAAGAGCAAAACTAGATGATTTGCTTTTGATTCCATTTATGAAAAAAAATGAATTGCCAACAGATAAAGAAATTACAGCAGAACTTGAAAATAATGCTCAAGGGATCTTGGGTTATGTTGTGCGATGGGTAGACCAAGGTATTGGATGTTCAAAAGTTCCTGACATAAATGACGTAGGTTTAATGGAGGATAGGGCTACATGTAGAATTTCAAGTCAACACATATCAAATTGGTTACATCATGGATTATGCTCAGAGGTTGAGATCCTTGAAATAATGAAAAAGATGGCAAAAGTTGTTGATAGTCAAAATAAAGACGATGTTAATTATCGTAAAATGTCACCTTCATTCGATAGCATTGCATTTAAAGCTGCATGCGAGCTTGCTATTAAAGGGAAATACCAACCAAGCGGTTATACTGAACCAATACTTCACAAAATGAGATTAAGAAGAAAATAACATGAATAAAGGTTATTGGATTGTAAGAGCAAATGTAAATAATCAAGAAGAATATTCAAAATATATAAAAAAAGCCACAAAAGTTGTTGAATCATTTAACGGAAAATTTTTAGTAAGAGGTGGCAAGCAAAAGGAATTTGAAAATTCTGGTTATGAAAGAACGGTTATAGTGCAATTTGATTCATATAATGATGCTCTTAAATCTTACAATTCCTCAGAATATCAGGATGCTTTGAGGCATGTTAAGCAATCTGCAAATAGGCTATTTGCAGTTGTAGAAGGAGCTTAGACTTTTTGTTTTTGTGTTTCGTCTCTGTGCTTTTTTAAGCTATTAAAAAAATTAAACTTTTTAAAAAAAAGTGTTGACATCTAATTTTGTAAGAGTAATATTAATCATACGGACGGTATCCGACTAGTGACCAACTGCAGACGGAAGACCTAGAGAGAAGCCAAACGGAGAGACCGAAGGGTGAAAGCATTTGCAAGAGTCGATGATAAAAAATAGCTTGCAGATCCACCAAGGATTCAGGAGAAAGAATCCAAGGAGCTAAAGAAAATCTCACTTTAGACCCCTGAGGAATCGATTGAAAGAAACAGAGCTAGTCTCTGTTTTTTTTTGTCTTGCAAAATGTCATTTATTCATTAATATCGTTATGTTATGGCTTTTATAAGAACAAAAATAATTTGTACCGTTGGACCAAACAGCTCAGATAAAGCTACTTTAAAAAAACTTCATTTAGCTGGAATGAATGTTGTAAGAATGAATATGTCTCACGCAACTCATAAAAATGCTAAAGAGATTATTAACATCATTAAAGACATAAATAAAACCAAAAATAGTAAGTTATCAAACATAGGCATATTACTTGATACCCAAGGTCCAGAGATAAGAACAGGCGACACTTCTCTTCCAATTAATCTCAAAGTGGGTGATAAGGTTACGTTAACTGTGCGTGATGAGGTTGATGTAGAAACCTCATCTATCAAGGTTAACTATAAAGGTCTTATTCATAGTGTTAATGTTGGTTCAAGAATTTCTGTTGATAATGGATTAATTAGTTTTAGAGTTCTTTCAAAAGAATCAGATAATTTAATTTGCAAAGTAATTCATGGTGGAAAAGTTGGCTCAAAAAGACATGTAAATTTGCCCGGCGTAAGAATAGATATGCCCTCTATAACTTCAAAAGATATAAAAGATATTACTTTTGGAATTAAAAATAATGTAGATTTTATTGCTGCCTCATTTGTCAGAAATAAAAAAGATCTTCAAATATTAGAAGACCTTCTTCTTAAACAAAAATCAGAGTCAAAAATTATTGCTAAAATTGAAAATCAAGAGGGATTAGATAATATTGATGAAATTTGTGAATCTGCTTGGGGCATCATGGTAGCAAGAGGTGATTTAGGAATCGAAACTAGCCTTACAGACTTACCAAATATACAAAGAAAAATAATGCATTCTTGTGCAAAATGGGGCAAAAGATCCATTGTTGCTACTCACTTGCTTGAATCAATGATAGAAAATCCAACACCAACAAGAGCAGAGGTTACTGATGTTGCAAATGCAGTTTATGAAGGTGCTGACGCCATCATGTTATCTGGAGAAACTAGTATTGGGAAATATCCAGTTGAATGTGTGAAATTTTTAAAATCTATATCCAAAAGAACAGAAAAATTTAAAACTTTAGAATATGAAAAAGAACTCATAACAAATTCAGATTGGGAATCAATTGCTGTCGCTGCAAGAGACTTAAGTGAGTCGATAAATGCAGATGGAATAATTGCTGTAACAAGAACTGGGTCGACTGCAGGTTACATATCAAACGCAAAACCAAAAGATATTCCAATTTATACATTTACCAACAATATAAATACCTTTAATCAATTGTCTTTAGTGGGTTCAGCAATACCATTTTATTTGAAAAGATTAAATAATCATAAAAAAACCCTTGAGCATGTAAGAGACGTATTAAAACCTCTGCATAAAAAGAAGAAATTAAAATTCGTTATGGTTTCTGGCATATTCTCTGAAAAACACTCAGAAGCAATTCAAATAATTAATTTTTAGATAATTTTTTATTAATAAATTGTTACAATACGCATACAGATCATATTAATAGGGGATCATGTTTTACACTTTAGATTGGATAATCATTGGGCTTTATTGTATCGGTATAATTTCACTTGCTACTTATGTTTCTAGAAAAAAATCAGGATCTGAAAGAAGTGCTGAAGATTATTTTCTTGCAGGAAGATCTCTACCATGGTGGGCTATAGGAGCATCATTAATAGCAGCAAATATATCTGCAGAGCAAATTATTGGAATGTCAGGTCAAGGTTTTGTGGTTGGAATGGCAATAGCAGTATGGGAACTTACCGCAGCAATTGCTCTAATAGTAATGGCTAAATTTTTCTTACCACTTTTCTTGGAAAAGAAAATATATACGATGCCACAATTTTTGGAACAAAGATTTGATAAGAGAGTAAGCTTAGTTCTGTCATTTTTTTGGCTGACTGTATACATTTTTGTAAATCTTACAGCTGTGCTTTGGCTTGGCTCTCTTGCAATAAATACTTTGACAGGAATGTCCTTAGTAAATGGAATGATTCTTTTAGCGTTTTTATCTTTAGCATACTCACTTTCAGGAGGATTAAAGGCAGTAGCAATGACTGATATTGTTCAAGTAGTTCTGTTGATCTTTGGGGGATTAGCAGTTTCATATATTGCTTTGACAAAAATTGGTGATGGAAATATTGCAACAGGAATGGTTCAAGTTTATCAACAAATGCCAGAAAAATTTGACATGATATTGTCTCCTGATAATCCGTCATACAATAACTTGCCTGGGATATGGATTCTAATTGGCGCGGGAGTCTGGATCGGACACTTTGCTTATTGGGGATTTAATCAATATATCACTCAAAGAGCTCTTGGAGCTAAATCTCTTAAAGAAGCTCAAAAAGGAGTTATGTTTGCAGCTTATTTAAAACTTTTAATGCCATTAGTTATAGTTTTACCAGGAATATGTGCCGCAATTCTATTTCCGGTTTTAGACAAGACTGATCAAGCATATCCAACTATGATGATTGAGCTACTGCCAAGTGGTTTACTAGGATTAACTTTTGCCGCACTAATAGCTGCTATCGTTTCTTCATTAGCATCTATGACAAATAGCATTAGTACTATTTTTACAATGGATATCTGTAGATCATTTTCAAAAAATGAAATTCAGCAACAATCTTTAATATTAATTGGAAGAAGTGCTGTGGTTGGATCTATGCTTATAGCGCTAGTCATGGCAAAACCCATCTTAGGAAACTCTGATGAAATTTTTCAATATATACAGAATTTTACTGGTTTATTTACACCGGGAATACTTGTAATATTTCTTGTGGCTTTATTTTGGAAAAAAGCTACAACTCTCTCAGTTCTTGTAGCTGCGATACTTTCAGTAGTAATGTCTATATTCATCCAAGCATCTTTTCCAGAGTTCCCATACATTCACAGAATGGGTGTTGTTTTCTTTGCTTCGGGAATGGGATGCTATTTAACATCTCTAGCTCAAGGGTATTTAGATCAAGAAAAAGCTATTGACTTAAATGGAATAAATTTTAAAACATCAAAAGCATTTAATGTTAATAGTTTAATTATTGTCAGTATTCTTACTTTGATTTATGTATCTTTAGGATAAACATTTATGAAAAAAATATTAATATTAGTTTTCTTAAATTCGTATATTGTTGCTGATGTTGATTGGTCAAATACTAATGAATGTAAGCTTCCTGATTATTCAGCTTTTGTGAATAAAATTGTCAATGAAATGACCTTGGAACAAAAAGTCGGTCAAATAATAATGCCTGAGATTAATAGTATTTCGCCATCTCAAGTTAAAAAATTCCAACTAGGTACCATTCTTAATGGCGGTGGCGGATTTCCAAATCAAAATAAAAATAGCAACATTCAAGATTGGAAAGACTTAAGTGAAAGCTACTATGATGCATCTCCAGAGATTAATGGGATTAAGATACCAATTCTTTGGGGAACAGATGCTGTTCATGGACATAATAATGTTATTGGTGCTACCATTTTTCCTCATAATATTGGCCTTGGATCTACAAGAAATCCTAGTCTGATAAAAATGATTGGAAGTGCTGTTGCAAAAGAAGTTGCATCTACTGGAATTATATGGACTTTTGCTCCAACAATTGCTGTACCTCAAAATGATACATGGGGAAGAACATACGAAGGATACTCTGAAAACTATAATTTAGTGTCTGAATTGGGAACAAACTTTATACTTGGCTTGCAGGGCGAAGGAGATTCTTTTCTTAGTAAAAATAAAGTGTTAGCTACCCCTAAACATTTTTTGGGTGATGGCGGAACCGATCAAGGAATAGATCAAGGCAATACAATAACTTCAGAATCCAAACTTAAAGAGATTCACGGAACTCCATATTATGATGCCATTGACTCTTGTGCATTATCAATAATGGCAAGTTTCAATTCTTGGAATGGCAAAAAGTTACATGGAGATAAATATTTATTAACAGAAATTTTAAAAAATCAAATGGAATTTGATGGTTTTATAGTTGGAGACTGGAATGGGCATGGACAGATACCAGGTTGTGAGGATGCAAATTGTCCGCAAGCATTAAATGCTGGCGTTGATATTTTTATGGTTCCAACAGAGTGGGAACCCCTTTATTGGAATACTCTTGATCAGGTTAATAAGGAAATAATTCCAATAGAAAGACTCAATGATGCTGTTTCAAGAATTTTAAAAGTTAAAAAACATCTTGGACTTTTTGATAACAGAGTACCCCATAACTATAAAGAGAATCATATTGGAAATTCAGATCATAGAAATCTTGCACGACAAGCAGTAAGAGAATCTATAGTGCTGTTAAAAAACAATGATGTCCTCCCTATGAATCCAAGAAAGAATTTTTTAATAATTGGAGATCAATCCAAACAAATCGAAAATCAAATGGGTGGCTGGACCATAACGTGGCAAGGAAAAAGCTGGGAGGGAGTCTCACTTTCCAACGAAGACTTCCCGAATACCAAAAGTATTTATGAGTCTTTATCACAGCATATTCTGAATCTTGGCGGTAATGTTGAATTTTCCAGTGATGGCTCGTACTCACAAAAACCTGATTATGTAATTTTTGTATACGGTGAAACTCCATATGCTGAAGGAGAAGGAGACATTGATGAACTCAATTTTTCAAATACCAATGAAAATTTAATAAAACTATTAAAAGAGTTTAGTAAAAAGAATATCTCAACAATTTCATTATTTTTAACAGGAAGACCTTTAATTACAGATAAGGAAATCAAATATTCTGACTCATTTGTATCCATTTGGTTACCAGGAACAGCAGTTGAAGGAATGAATGACGTTATATTTAGCAATCTTGATGGATCTATTAATTATGACTTTAAAGGCAAGCTATCATTTTCTTGGCCAAGCACTTCTTCGCATAATCCATTGAATTTTAACGATAAGAACTATTCTCCAAAATTTGAATATGGGTATGGATTAACATACAAAGAAACAAATGAATAAAGGACTCTTAGTTGATATTGGTGGTACCAATATGAGATATGCTATTGCCTCAAATGAACAAGAGGATATTTCAAAAATTAATAAAACAGAATTCGATACCTTAGATTTTGAAACTTTTCTAAGAAAATTAGTTGTTGATAACAAAATAGATACATTAATCATTTCTATTGCAGGCCCAAAGATAAACAATTCAATTAGAATGACTAACAAAGACTATTCAATAAATTCAGATGAGTTAAAAAAAAATTTAAATATTAAAGAATGCATAATACTTAATGATTGGGAAGCTATTGCTCATAGCTTTGAATATATCTCTAAAGAAATTGAGACATTAAAAGATGGGTCAGCATTCAATAACACAAAACTTTTTTTAGGCCCTGGAACGGGCTTGGGAGCTGCAGTATCCATTGATGAAATTGTCTTTCCAACAGAAATAGGAAACACACTTAATTCAAGCCTAAAATTGCAAAGTAATTATGATATTCAAAACGATAGTCTTTTGGCGCTTGAGGATCTTGTCTCAGGTACGGCAATATCAAAAATATATGAATTAAAAACTAATAAAAAACTATCTTCTGAGAGGGTATATGAGAAATTTAAGGAAAATGATGAAATTGCTATAAAAGTAATAAATGGCTTCATTAAATCTCTTGCAGAAACTTTATCAGATTTAGCTTTAACATTTTTACCAGGTGAGGGTATTTTTCTTGCAGGAAGCTTAATTCGAAATCTTTATAAAGACATAAATAAAAATGATTTTAATAACGCTTTTCTGGGAAATAGAAAAGATCCTCATAAAAATATTTTGGATATGATATCCATCAATGTGATTATGAAAGAAAGAACTCCTTTATATGGAAATCTTAAATTATTTAAGATTATTACAAAAGATTGTGTATAATCTTCACCCATAATGGCAGATAAAAAACAAACTAAAGTATATTTAATACCTGAAGACGAAACACGTGATAGTCATACCTATCATTACACAGCTATTAAGACAAGAAAGTTTACTCTTGAAAATAAAAAGATGAGACTAAAAAAATTCAATCCTGTAAAAAGAGTTCACGAATGGTTTGTTGAAGCTAAATTACCGCCTCACAATTAATTATTTGTTAATCTTATTTCTGTCGAAGAAATATCATCTCTAAACATTTCCTCATCAATTCCAGTACATCTATCAGCAATAATTTCTGGAACTTTCAAGTTTTTAAGTGAAATAAATTTTTTATTAATCTTTCTACCGAATACAAGAAAATTTATGTTGTGATCGTTAAACCTTTGTATATGATTCATCATATCTTTATAGTTTTTATAAAATTTTTCATCAAATACCCTCATCAAAGTATCCGCTCCAATTATAAACACTGAATTTGGAAACATCTCAGCTTTCTCACTAAATCTTCCAGCAGAGGTTAGCATCCAACTTTCATCGTTTTGAAATTGATCTAGAGTTCTTTTTATCTCATAAAATGTTAATGGCGGTTTATCAGCGTTGTTGGCACAAATTTCAAATGTAGTATGCATACCAGTTTTTTTTTCAGCTAATTCTTTCATTTTTATGTGTCCTTCATGAAGAGGGTTAAATGAGCCAGGAAATATTAGCTCTGGATTGCTCTTATTATTGGAAATAAATCCTACTTTATTATTAAACAATTTTACCCATGATTTCTCTGCAGTAACTTTATTTATTGATATATCCTCATCAATTTCAGGAATGGCATACTCAAAACCACACGAATCTGCTAACAGACTAATAACACATGCTGTGATAAGCTCTTCTTCCTCTTCTCTTGTTCTTTTACCTTTGTCTAAATAGCATTCAAGATATTTTGTATAATCATATGCTTGAACAACGATAAAAAACTTATGATCTCCTTTTTTTTCATAAGTTGTTGCAAGATTAGCTGTAATAGAAATACCTAATAGATTCTTTGTTTTTGACGTAGTGTCAAGTTGTTTAGATTTTTTAAAAGCGTTTGCTGCCATATTTAAACAAGTATCCAAAGAACAATAATGATCAGGCTTTTTGTTTAAAAAAGAGTTCATAGATTCTTTTGAGTAGGGTATATATGACTCTAAAATAGTATTACTTGCTCCAGGAACTTCTAGAAGAGCTGATATAGCATTAGTTCCACCTCCGCTTGATACAATTGTAAGCTTGTAGGGAGACTTATGAACTTTGTTAACGATGTTTAAATATTTTTTCATTTATCTTCGCCTAAATATATTTATTTTAACCCAATATTTATAATTCATTGTTAGAATAAATCATGCTCTCAAAAAAAAGCCTAATTTATTTTCTATTTCTATTTTTTTCATGTGAATTTTTGTCTGATTCTGTAAACAAGGTCACATATGCATCATGGAATAAACCCGATGTAGAAATATTGTATATTCTTCCAAAAGAAATTAATGAAAATACAAAAGTGTTATTTATTATTCATGGAAATTCCAGAGATGTTGAAAAATATCTCAATCAGTGGATAGAGCCATCTATAGATAAAAATGTAATTTTAGTTGCACCATATTTTGATAAGATTAGCTATCCAAATTTTGCAACACTTCAAATGGCAACGTCTTCTGGCAAAATTTTAGAAGATCAATCAAATAACTTAAAAAACTCATTGTCTTTATTTTTTTCATATTTCAAAAGTAAATACAACTTGAGTAGTTCGGCATATTCAATATTTGGATTTTCAGCTGGATCTCAATTTACTCACAGGTATATGCTATTAAGTGATGATAAACAAATTGATAAAGCTGTTCTTGGAAACGCAGGCTGGTATACATTTATAAATAATGAGCCTTTTCCATACGGCATGAGAAATATGCCAATTGAAAGAGATAGATATGAATGGTTTTTATCAAGACAGGTTCTTTTAATACTTGGTGCTAAAGATAATGATCCAAATCATGAATCATTAAATAATAGTAAAGGTGCGAGAAAACAAGGTGCAAATAGGTTTGATAGAGGGACCAGTTATTTTGAAAATATAATTAGTTTTAGTGAAAAAAATAAGATTCCATTAAGATGGCGTTATAAAGTCATATCTAATTTAGACCATAACATTACAATTATGTCTCAAAATGCGATACCATTTTTACTTGAGGGTCTTGATTATTAATCCTATAGTGTATTTTCTTTAATAAATATTTCTGCTTTTTTAAATATATCTTTTTTTCTTTCTTTATTCATTTTCTCTAAGGACCTAGTCATAACTGCTAACCTTGGATTGGCTTTAAAGAAGTTAATATTACTTTCGACAAATCTCCAATACAAACCATCTACCGTATCGCACCATTCATCTTTTTTATAGTTAGACATTTTAAGCATATAGCTTGATCCACAAATGTATGGTTTGGTAGAAAATATTCCACCATCGGCATATGAACCCATACCATATACATTTGGAACCATAACCCAATCATATGAATCGATATACATTTCCATAAACCATCTATACATTTCGTTAGGATTAATGCCTGTTAGATTCATAAGATTTGCAATGATCATTAATCTATTTATGTGATGAGAATAAGCAAATTTGCTTGATTCATTTATTGCATCATCTAGAGGAGGGATGCCAGTAGTTCCTTCATACCAATTAGAATTTAACTTACCTTTATTAGACCAAAAGTTAAGATTTTTATACTTAGGCATATTTTCCCAATATACACCCTTAATAAACTCTCTCCATCCTAAAACTTGCCTTATAAATCCCTCAACAGAATTTATCGGAATTTCTCCATTTGATTCGTAATATTTTTTTTCTGCTTTTTCGATGCAAATTTTGGGATCGAGAAGCCCACAATTAAGATAAGGAGAAAGTAATGAATGAAACATAAAAGTATTTTCTTTATTTATTGCGTCTTGAAATGATCCATAATTTAAAAGGTATCTTTCAATAAAGTCATCTAATAAATTTTCAGCTTCTTCATGAGTAGTAGCCCAATTAAAGTTTTCCAAGGTACCAATAGAATTTGGAAAACATTCCTCTACATCAACCATGGCATCAAAAGTTATTTGATCGGGTACTAATTTTTTTCTTTCAGGAATATCTGATTGTAGCTGCTTTATGCCCTTTCTATTATCTTTATCGAAATTCCATTTATCTCCAATAGGCTTGCCTTCCTCATTCATAAATATATCGTATTTTTTTCTTAGCCAACGATAGTAATATTCTTGTATTCTTGTTTTTTTATCTGATGCCCAATCAGTAAAATCCTCCACATTTGAGATAAATTTTTTATCTTCTAAGATTTGTAATTCGACATTGTTTGATTGTGAAAAAAATAAGAGGTCTTTATAAATCTTAAAATCTGATGGCTTTGAAATCATAATTTTATTTATATTGTTTTCATTAACAATTTCAAATAAAGCATCTTTTAAGTTTTGGTTATTTTTTTTAGTAATTTTATGATGAATGATATTGGTATGTTTAACTTTTGTTACTAACTTTCTAAGAGATGATATTAGAAGTGTTATTTTATGTTTATGATGCTTTATCTCATTAAAAGTATCTAATGGCTCATAAAATAATAAAAAATCATCTTTATTTAGGTTATTTAAAGCTAAATTTGATAATGATAATTGGTCTGCAAAAACAATTCTTAAAACTTTCATATTTATAAAAGGAGTTAGTAAAGACATTCTATAAAACAAAAGATACAAGAACAAGTTTGACATTTATGTAACATTTATGTAACATATTCAACATATATGTCACATAATTGACACATAGGAGGGAGCTATGAAATTATTAAATTTAACTTTATTTTCATTTATTTTATTAAGTTTTTATCATGTTCAATCAGATGAAGTAATTTTTAACGAAGCAAAGAGTGATCTTGAATTAGAATCACCTTATATCAATGTTATTTACGATAAAGATAAAGTTTCTGAAATATGTCCAAAATATTCAATTGGATGCTATTTATCAAAAGACGGAGGCTATATTCTAATTAATGATGAAATACCATCAAATCATCACGATGTAGTTTTATTCGGTCTTTATAGTGATTATTTGCAACACAATAATTCAGGACTGATTAATGATGTATTAACTTGTGATTTAAAAGTAAATTATCTTAATGAAAATCAAAAACATGAACTCGCTAGACTATATTCTGGTCAATGTGATTCTTTATTTAGAAACAAAGTATTAGTTATGAATTAAAATTTAATATAGTTTTTTACAAACCCAGAAATATTTCTGGGTTTTTTATTTAAACAATACAAATAATATTAAGTTTATTTATAATCTTGCTTATGTATTCTCCAAAGATAATTCCATTAATTTCATTAATACTTATTTCTTGCTCGTCTGAGAATACTGAACAAATAGAGGCAAATTTATTAATAGAACCTAATTTTGAATTTTCAGCAGAATTTTTTGAGTGTAAGCTCAATGATGGTTATACCTTGCTTAATCTTGAATCGTTTCTCTCAACATTAGTAAGATCAGATTTGGAGCAAAATAATGTCAAATACAACATTAATGTTTATTTTCCAAAACCAAATTTTGTAGATCAATTTATTATCAATATCAAAAACTTTTCAGATCAGGACATATATAACTATATTCTTGATAGATTAAGTAGAAGGGGATTTGATGAAATTGCTAGTTGTAAATTTGATAAGGAGGAGTTTTACGGACAAAGTTTATTAGTTAATGAATTTGAAATAAATAACCCCGACTATGTCTCTGAAATTTTACGATGTGAATATAACGAGGGATATAACTACGGAACTTTCAGAATTGCAATTGAGAGATTTGCATTGGAGATAAAATCACTAAACATATCATATGAAGTTTTATATCTTTATAAAAAAGATAATCCAAATTCTTTCATATGGATAAATAATATATATAAAGAAAATTTTTCTAGTGAGATTAGCTCAAACTGGATTAAAAAACCAATAGCAGAAAATATTAAAAAAGAATTTATTGAAAATGCTAAATGTATCGATGCTAGGGCATATGATGCCTTTCTTATAACTTGAGTATTTATAAAAATAGGGAGCATATTGCTCCCTTTTTTATTATAATTTCCCGACTAAAGCGGGTGTGGTGTTAACGGCTAGCACAATAGCCTTCCAAGCTATTGGTACGGGTTCGAATCCCGTCACCCGCTCCACTAACTCCTAATTACAGTTCCTGAAAAACCAGCACCGTTTGAATCTGGCAAGCATGTAAATTTATCTTCAACTACTGATGGAAGGTCGGTTTGTGACCAATTATCTCTATCAGCAGTTTCATCTGCACTTGAACGCCATATATCAACCCATACAAAATCAGGTTTTGGATCAGCTGGCTCGAATGTTGGTTCTAATGTGGCGTACCACCAATAATCAGAAAATCCCTCAGTATTATTAAGAGCTTTTTGATATGCCTCTAAATCTGACATTGAATATCCTTCATTGAATGTACAAAAATAAAAACTATTCACAAAAGATCCACTATCATTTTGCATTTTAGGTTGTTTACCAACAGTTGGCTTAAACATATAAACATTATCAAGATCATAGCTCATGATGCCATTAATAGTTGAATCCCAACTCGATTTATAATTTTCACCCCAATTTTCCCAACAATTATCTCTTGCAGTTTCTGAGGTCCATATATGAGTCCAAATAAAATCAAAACCGTCATTTTTATTATCTGGAGTTAATATGTTTGCGTTTAAAGTACATCCCATTTCATCAATCATTGCATTCCAAGAATTAATTACTTGTGAAAGGTTATCTTCATTAAAATTAGGACCTGCTTTCATCCATACATACTCAACCATAGGCTGAGGCTCAGAGGACTGAACAGTTTCTTGACTATCAGAACATGCACCAATCAATAAAATAGAAGCTATTAGTAAAGGTAATTTTTTCATAATATTTGTTAAAAAAAAGTTTCTATGTATTTATAACATATTTATTCTTTAGGAAAATAATTTTTAAAAAAAAGCAGGCATATTTTGCCTGCTTTTAAGACCTAGGGGATATGAACTGTGAGGATATTCAAAGGCCTTTTCATATAAGACTAATTAATAAAAGAAAAGTTCATTAAATTTAATACAAAATAGATAAAAGAACTAAGTATTAAAAAAGATCCAAATGGCAACTCAGTATTATCAGCCTTCTTTGAAAATATAAAATAAAGACATCCCAAAAAAGATCCTATAAACAATATTACTGGTAAGGCTATTGGACCATGGATGGCACCAATTCCTCCAAATAAGATAAAGTCTCCTCCACCAATACCATCCTTTTTCTTAATAACCTTAAACATAAAATTTATTAACCAAAGTGAAGAGTAACCAAAAAAAAGGCCATAAAGGGAGAAAAAAATTGGCTTGATGCCTAAGATCAAAAAAGTTTCATCTATGAATAGTTGATATTTGGCATTAAAAGTTATTCCTATAGATACTATTAATAAATTTATGTATACAGGTAAATATAAGTATTTGTAATCAAGAAAAAATAATACATAGAAACAAAAAATAATTAGTGTATAGACAATAGCTGATAGACCAATTCCATAGTTAGTTGTTAATAAAATACCAATTAATAAAAAAAATATTTCTGTAAATGGATAAAATTTTGAAATATTTGAATTGCAAAACTTACATTTTCCACTTTGAATCATAAACCCTAATAAAGGTATCAAATTAATAACATCAATTTTTTTTAAACATGCAGGGCAAGAAGATCTAATTTTGGATAAAGGTAATGGACTATCAGGAGTAAGCCTAAAAATTACCGACGAACAGAAACTACCAACCGATAAAAAAAATATTGTAATTATTATTAAATCAATAATTGAAAAAGAACTTATATTTACAAAAACTGGATTATAGATATTAATCAATTTTTACTTTTTTGTTATATAAAAACAAAATGTTAAAAGGAATAAAACAGGCAATGCATAAGCACCAATTATCAATAATTTATCAATCATTTATATTCCCTGAAGCTAATGCATCCACTCGTCTAAAATCTCCATATCCATAATACATACCATCTCTAAACATTATAGTTTGAAGACATGTCAATGGCAGCTTTGATTCAGTTTTATATCCCATTTTTTTTAGGTTTTTTTCAATTGTATTATCTAGTGTAAATTCATATTCAAGAATATCCGGATACCACTGATGATGAATTCTTTTTGCAGCAGTTGTGTCTTCTAAGTTCATATCAAAATCTATAATGTTTACAATTGACTGTAATACTGCTGATATTATTCTTGCTCCTCCTGGACTTCCAGTTGTAAAAAATAATTCTTTGTCTTTTAGCACTATTGTTGGAGTCATTGAGCTCAAAGGCCTTTTAAATGGAGTTATTTCATTAGCTTCTGCTCCTAGTAAATTAAATTGATTTGGTATTCCTGGAGCTGCAGAAAAATCATCCATTTCGTTATTCATTAGTATTCCGGTTCCTTCAATAACAACCTTTGAGCCAAATGTAGAATTTAAAGTGTATGTCATAGATATTACATTACCTGTTTTATCTACCACAGAAAAATGAGTTGTTTCATGGCTTTCATCATCTATATATTTTCCAGGATTGATTTCATTAACCGGTGTTAATTTTCCAATTTGAATATTTTTATTGATGTCATTGGCATATTTTTTACTGGTTATTTTCTTTATAGGTACATCATAAAAGTCTGGGTCACCTAAATATTTTGATCTGTCCGCATATGCAAATTTCATAACCTCAGTTAATAAATTTATATACTCTAGTGAGTTATGACCAATTTTTTTTAGATCATAATTTTCAAGTATGTTCAGCATTTGTATTACATGAAGACCTCCTGAGGAGGGTGGTCCCATAGTAATAATCTCAGTATCTCTATAATTTGATATTAACGGTTCTCTCCAAACTGGAGAATAATTTTTTAGGTCTGGTTTTGAAATAAGACCATTATTTTTTTTAATTTCACTAGATATCTTTTGAGCAATTTCACCTTCGTAAAATCCTTTCCTTCCCTTAGATGCAATTATTTTAAGAGTATTTGCTAAATCCTTTTGAACAAGCGTTTTATTTTTGAAATTAGGATAATGTAATTGAAATATTTTTTTAGTTTCTGCAAATAAAGATAGGGATTCACTATAACTTAATAATATATCTGCTAGAAATGGAGTTATTTCAAACCCGTTTTCTGCATAATAAATTGCATCTTCAATTAATTCATTCCATGGCAACGAACCAAATTTTTGATGAACCTCCCACAAACCCGCTACTGTTCCTGGAACCCCAATTGCTAAATAACCAACTGTAGATAGGTTTTTATCATTAAAAGAACCATCTTTATTTAAATACATATCTTTTGTTGATAGTTCAGGTGCTTTTTCTCTAAAGTCTATGGTGTAAGGTTGTTCTGTGTCCTTATCATAAATCACCATAAATCCGCCTCCACCAATATTGCCTGCTCTTGGCAAAACGACTGCAAGTGTAAAAGCAACCGCAATAGATGCGTCATATGCGTTACCACCTCGATTAAGAATTTTCTCTCCAACTTGAGTAGCCAAGAAATGCTGAGTTGTTATCATTCCGTTTTTACTAGAGGCTATCTCTTTTTGAGCAGGCTCATAACCTAAGGAATTAAGGTAAGCTATAGGTTCTAATGCATAAAGATACGTTGATGCAATCAATGCAACAACAAATGAAATATTTTTTTTATTTGAAACTTTCATTAGCAATATTTTTGGCCCATTTATAATTTGCCTTGCCATTTGGAGCACGCTCAACTTGTTCCACAAATATTACTTTTTTAGGTAGTTTATAACCAGCAATATATGACCTGGTTGCGTCTACTAGCGAATCTTCATTAATATCTTTATTGTTTTCAAGAGAAACGACAGCTACAACTTTTTGACCAAACTTTTCGTCATCAACTCCAACAACAAGACAATCAAAGACTTCGTCATTTCTTTTAATAGCTTCTTCTACCTCTTCGGGATATATTTTCTCTCCTGCAGAATTTATACAATTACTTCCTCGTCCTAGAAGAGTTATTGTTCCATCTTCTTCAAGTTTGGCATAATCACCAGGAAAGCTATATCTAACTCCACTTACTTCTCTAAATGTTTCTGCAGATTTTTTTTCATCTTTATAATAACCAACTGGAACAAGACCACTTGTTCCAATAAGACCGACTTTATCCGAACCTGGCTTTAGAATTTCACCATAATCAGAAATTATTATTACACCTGGGTTAATTGAAAATTTTGCAGTCTTTGGAGGGTTGTCTCTTGAAGATACCGAACTACCCATGCCTCCTTCTGTTGATCCCATTGTATCCATTAGCATCATATCGTGATGCCTTAAAAGACCATTCTTAATTTCTTCGCTCCACATAACACCACTAGAAATAATAACCTTAACACTGCTTAAATCATATGGCTTTCCGCTTTCTTCTGCTCTATCCAAAGCATCTAACATTGGTTTTGCAAATGCATCACCAACAATAACAATATTTGTAGTTCCTGTATCTTCAACTTGTGTCCACATTTGATCAGGATCAAACCCTAAATTACGGGATGTAACAGCTGTTCCACCAAGAAGAAGAGGTAAAAAAGCGCCAAGCCACATTCCTGTTCCATGCATAAGCGGGCATCCAATTAAACTTTTTATGAATGTATTATCTTTTTTAAAGTTATGTATTTGTTCCTCTAAATTATTTATATCTTCTGGAACGTCATAACCCATCGCTTTTAATGTTCTAAAAAGAAAAACCAAGAATTCGCCTTGTTTATACATTACTCCTTTTGGCATTCCAGTTGTTCCGCCTGTGTAGAGCATATAAATGGTATTTGGATCTCTATGAATTCTTTCCATAGGATCACAACTATCAAGTAGCTCTTCAAACTTTAGTGAGTCTTCAAATTCTGATTTAGTACCATCAGCAATTTCAATCCAGGCTTTTATATTTGGAAGCGAGCCTGAAATCTCTTTAATTCTTTTGCTGTAACATGCATGATAAAAGACAGCCTCTGAGTCAGAGTTATCAAGGAGATAAATCAATTCTTCAGCGACATACCTATAGTTAACATTAATAGGAACACCACCAATCTTAAATATTGCATTTTGACCGATAAGATATTCATTTGAATTATTTAAATAAAGCCCTGCCTTTGAGTTTGGGCCTAATCCAGCATTTTTTAATGCTGTTGCAATCTTACTTGATTGCAAGTCATAATCCTTCCACGAAATAATTTCGTCACCACATATCAAGGCGTCATTTTCAGGAACGATATCTGAAATCATCTCCCAGACTGATGCAAAGTCTAAATTCATTTCATTCTCCTCTGTTAAGCTAATATTTTAATATGCTATATATTAAATATAGTATCGTTATAATAATATTTATAAAAGAAAAATAAAATTGATCACATAAAATGACTGATTCAAACCAACTATTTAATGAAATCGTATCTGAATTATCTAAACCTGGCGAAATTTTTGAAACAAGAGAAATTCAGGATGAAAACGGTAATTCTTTCAGCGAATATGTAACTTTTCCAGACAATTTGAAAGGATATTTTGACTTTGGTTTACTTCATGCAGATAAAGATTTTTTAGTTTATGAGTCTGAGAGATATACTTTTAAAGAAACAATCTCAAAGGCAGCTCAAGTTGGAAACGCCCTTATCAAAGGGGGAATTCAAAAAGGGGACAGAGTTGCAATATGTATGCAAAACAATCCAGAGTTTATTTTTGCATATATGGGCATTGTTGGAATTGGCGCAGTTTGTGTTCCATTAAATTCTTGGTGGGTTCCTGATGAAATAATTTACGCAATGGAGCATTGCGATGCAAAAGTTTTATTTGGAGATCAAAAAAGATTAAAAGGACTTGAATCTTTAACACATGTAAAAAAAATTATAACCACCTATACGCCTGATGATAGCTTTGAATCATTTTATAATTTCACAAAAAATCACTCTGAAGAATGGCCCGATATTGATATTAATAGAGATGACCATGCAACAATTTACTATACTTCTGGATCAACCGGGAAGCCAAAAGGAGTCTTATCATCACAACGTGGAGTCATATCTTCAATGTTTAGTTGGGCATTTATTTCAACTGTTTTAAGTCAAAGAGAAGCAAGACTTGGTAAAGACGCTTCTCCACTGGCAAGTTCAGAATCTTCAATTCTACTATGCGTTCCTTTATTTCATGCTACTGGGAGTCATGTTGCATTTCTAATGTCTATTTTGGTTGGGAGAAAGGTTGTTATGATGAAAAAATGGGATGCTGGTGATGCAATTAAACTAATTAGCGAAGAAAAAGTATCAGATATAACTGGAGTTCCCACGCAAACTTGGGAGTTATTGAATCATCCAGATAGAGATAAATATGATCTTTCCTCTTTGAAAGTATTAGGTGGAGGAGGCGGTCCAAGACCAGCAGAGCATGTAAAACTTTTAGATGAGAATTTTAAAGGAAGGCCTGGCATTGGATATGGATTAACAGAAACAAATGCTTTAGGAACTCTTGCAAGCGGAGATGAATATATTCAAAACCCATCTTCTGCTGGCAGAGTTGTACCACCGTTGACAGAAATAAAAATAATTGACTCTAATTGGAATGAATTACCTGAAGGCGAAATCGGTGAAGTTGCAATAAAATCACAATCAAATATGTTGGGTTATTGGAAAAATGATGATGCTACAAAAGAATGTATGAACAATGAAGGGTGGTTTAAATCAGGAGACATGGGAAAATTTGATGGCCCTTTTTTATATATCGTGGACAGAATTAAAGATATGGTAATTAGAGGTGGTGAAAATATTGCATGCCCTGAAGTTGAAAATGCTATATATGAACACCCAGATGTTCTTGAGGCATCAGTTTTTGGAATTCCTGATGAAAGACTGGGAGAAATTTTATGCTCAGCAGTAGTCTTAAGAGAAGGATCCAATCTTAATAAAGATGATTTAGGAAAGTTTTTATCTGACAAATTGGCTGCATTTAAAATTCCAGCTCTAGTTAAATTCATGGATTCAAATCTTCCTCTTGTAGCATCTGGGAAATTTGACAAGCCAGCTCTAAGAGAAATCTTTAATAAAGATTAAATTATTTTTATTTTTTCCTTTTAAAATATTAAAAAAAAAGTGAAAATACACTTTAAATATTGGGGAGAATATGAATATATTAGTTATTGAAGATGAACCAGATATAAGAAAAAATCTTGAATATAATCTCGCCAGAGAAAACTATACTGTGACAAGTGTATCTTCATTGTCTGAGGCAGAGTCTGTTGTAAATTTAAATAAATTTTCTTTAATTCTTTTAGATCTTATGTTGCCTGATGGTTCAGGTTTAGATTTGTGTAAAAAAATGAAATCTAATCCTGAGACAGAAACCATTCCAATAATTATCCTAACCGCTAAAGACGATGAGGTTGATAAAGTGGTTGGTTTTGAATTAGGGGCTGATGATTATGTAACTAAACCCTTTAGTGTTCGAGAATTAATTTTAAGAATTAAAGCCATATTAAAAAGAGGTCAAAAAAAAGAAGATGTTGTAGAGGTTGGGCGTCAATTTGGCGATCTAAGTATTGATGTTGAATCTCACGAAGTTCAAGTTAACAAAGATCAAATAGATTTAACAGCTTTAGAGTTTAGATTATTGAGACAACTTGTTGATAGAAGAGGAAGAGTTCAATCTAGAGATCAGTTGCTCAGTGACGTTTGGGGTTACAGCTCTGAAGTTACAACAAGGACTGTTGATACTCATATAAAACGTCTTAGAGAAAAACTTGGGCCAATGGGTAAATATGTTCAAACTATTAGAGGCGTTGGCTATAAATTCTCGAGATCACCGGATTAGATAAATGGGCATAGGATCCCGATTATTTTTAATTATCTTTATATCCCTAGGATTAGGTATTTTTGTTTCATACATTATTGCTGAAAGAGATATCACCGATACCTTCCAAAAGCACATTATTAATGAGTTACAAAATCAAGCCTCTCTTCTTGCAGAAGTTGTTGATGAAGTTGATGCTATTGGAGATCTTAATGAAGCTGACTCTTTAGCTGACAGACTGGGTAGTGCATCAAATTCTAGAGTAACACTTATATTATCTGATGGTAGAGTAATTGGTGACTCAGATGTTGACACTCAAAATATTAATGACTTGGATAATCATATTAATAGACCTGAGGTTCAAGACGCTTTTTTAAAAGGAAGCGGCTGGTCTATTCGTTATAGCGATACCGTAAAACAACAACAGATGTATTTCGCTATTCTGGATAATAATGATGTGAGTCCCAATGTTATTAGAATAGCAGTTCCCTATGTAAATGTTGATTCTGCAATTGGAAGTTTAAATCTTTCTATAATTTTAATTGCTTTGGTTGCTTTTATTGTTACATCAATAGCATCTGGTATAGCTGCAAACTTTGCCTACAGAAGTATTGCAGATTTAGCTTATGCAACTTCAAAAATTGCAGATGCAGATGGAAAGGCAAGAAAGAAAGACTTAAAAGCACTTCCTACTGAGAGGACTGATGAATTCGGTAATGTTGCCCAAAGTGTTTCACAAATCTCAGAGGAGCTTAAATCAAAAATCAATTTAATTGCTAAACAAAGAGACCAGTTCGGTTCAGTCTTAGATGATTTAGGAGAGGGTATTATAGTTGCAGATATAGATGGCAAAATCACATATGAAAATGAACAAGTGTCATTGATCTTAAATAAAAATGAATTAGTTGGAAAAAAAATTACTGACCTTAATATCAAATCACTCAATTATTTATTAAAAAGGGCGAAAAAGAAAAAAAGAGCCGATATTGAATTTGAAATCGAGCTTAATGATAGGAGTATTAGATGGGTTCTTGCAACAATAAATCAATCTAAAACTACAAAAGAATTTATTTTGGTTGTTCACGACATTACTCAACTAAGAAGATTTAGCTCTATGAGAAGAGATTTTATATCAAATGTTTCTCATGAATTAAGAACACCAGTAAGTGTTATCAGGGCAAATTCTGAAACTCTTGTCGATGGAGCTCTTGAAGACAAAAAACAGTCGAAGGTCTTTGCAAAAGCTATTTTGCATAACTCTGAAAGACTTAGCGACATGGTATCTTCTTTACTTGATTTATCCAGAATTGATTATGGAGAGCTAAGACTAAATATTGAAGAACTCGACATAAATAAACATATCGATAAAGCTATAGATTCACTTAAAAATCTTGGTAAAAGAAAAAATATATCTATCGATTGCTCCTGCTCTAAAGGAAAAATAGTTTTAGCAGATAAAAATGCTCTTGAAAGAATTTTAAATAACTTAATTGAAAATGCGTTTAAATATTCTGATTCTGAATCAACAATCAATATCTCTTCAAGAAAAGTAAAAGACCATTTAGAAATTAGTGTAAAAGATAGCGGAAAAGGCATTCCTGATGAAGAGCAAGATTATTTATTCGATAGGTTTTATAGAACTGCTGAAGCTAGAGCAACTGAGGAAAAAGGAAGTGGTCTAGGTCTTGCTATTGTAAAAAATCTTGTAAATAATTTAAATGGTGATGTTGGGGTAAAAAATGCAAAACCTCAGGGATCAATCTTTTGGTTTACTTTACCTTTAAAAACTTCATAAATTTGTAACAAATCTGAAATATTTTGTAACAAACTTGTTTGTTTAATTTACATTAAGTTCAATCTTCAGTAACCCACATAGCATTAAATGATTAAATGTATTCCATGGAGGGAAGTATTATGTTTTTTAATTCTATCAAAAAAACCACTTTAATTTTATCAGCATTTATTCTCGTAGCATGTGGCGGGGGTGGCGATACAAGTATTGTATCACCTGGTGAATTAGGATCTTTGAATGATCCTACAGGTGGCGGTGGTTCAGGCGGCGCTGGCAGTAATGTTCGTACTGGAGAGTGTCCAGAATCTCCTTTTATAACAAATGGATCCCCAGTTGCAGGAAACACGGTTTGTGCAATTCAAGGACCTATAACTAGTGACCTTACTCTTACAGATGACGTTATGTATAGAATGCTTGGAAAAGTTGACGTTGGAGTCGATATGGGTGGTGATGGAACAAAATCAGGTGGCGTTTCAGTAACATTAACAATACCTGCCGATGCTGTAATATTAGGAGAAGTTTCTCAGGATTATCTTGTTGTTAACAGAGGCTCTAAAATTATTGCAAACGGAACACAATCTAAACCGATTAGATTTACACACAACACTGCAATTGAAGGAACGGTTGGAGAATTAGAAAGAGGTCTATGGGGCGGTATAGTTATCTTAGGCCAAGCTCCAATCAACAAATGTTCAAATGATGTAAGAGGCACTGCAGCTTGTGAGAGAGTTGTTGAGGGTTCAAAC
>SHBF01000007.1 GCA_004212975.1 SAR86 cluster bacterium | reverse complement strand
TATGATTTGTCCAGGAGCAAATTGACCCTTTCTTCCCTTAGATGCCATTGCCTGAGCCTCAAGAAGAACTTTATCATCGCCACGAGCCTCTATCATTTTTGAGTTTAAATCTCTTACTTTTGGATGTTCTTCATTACTGTCAGCTTTATTTTTTATGAATTCTATAGATTCATTAACTACATCTTCAGATATACCATCAACTATTCCCATATCTAAAGCCTTCTTAGCAGGAACATGTGCTCCAGTAAGCATCATCTTAAGTGCTTCAGATGGTCCTGCAAGCCTCGGAAGCCTTTGAGTGCCGCCTCCACCTGGCAATAAGCCTAAATTAACCTCTGGAAGGCCAACAAAGGCTTTTTTATCTGCAATTCTGTAGTTACAACATAATGCTGTTTCTAGTCCGCCTCCTAGAGCTATACCATTTATGGCAGCTACAACGGGTTTACTGCAATGCTCTAGTTTTTGAAATACCTCATTTAAGCTTACACCTTCTACATTTCCACCAAATTCTGATATATCAGCTCCAGCAATAAATGCTCTACCATTTCCTGTTAAAACAACTCCTAAAACTGAATCATCTTCTTCTGCTTTTGTTAATGATTCGTATAAACCAGTCCTGACTCCGTCGCTTAGGGGATTTACTGGCGGATTATCAACTGTGAGTAGGGCAACATTGTCCTTTACTTCATATAAAACTGTACCTTTCAAGATATTTCTCCAAAAATAGTTAAAAAAAGCATTATACATAAAAAAAACATGATTTATTTTATAAATACTATTGATAATTGATTATAAATAATTATAATAATGTATGTCAGCACTCCTCTCCCCTATTATTTGCTGACACTCTGGAATCATGGAGGGCTTTAGCCCTCCATATCTTTAAAAGGTTGTAAATTTATGAATAAAATTAGGGATAACATAGAAATCATTTTTTTAGTAACTATTTTCATCTCCTCTCTTTCTGCAATAACTCCTATTACTTAGGTTAGAATACACACATGAAAAAGATTGCACCTCTTTTTATTTTATTATTTTCTTTCTATTCTGAAGCATGTTCAGATTTGCTTGATACCGAAATGAGAGTTTTGGATTCAAGTGAAAGTGTCAACTTATGTGAATATACAGATCAAGTTGTTTTAGTTGTAAATGTTGCGAGTAGATGCGGATACACCTATCAATATTCTTCTCTTCAAAAACTTTATGAAGATTACAAAAACGAAGGTTTTGTTGTTCTTGGAGTTCCATCGAGAGACTTCATGCAAGAGTATTCAGATGAAGCAGATGTTGCTGAGTTTTGCTCCACTGAATATGGGGTAGATTTCCCAATGTTTGCAACTTCAAAAGTAAGAGGTAGCAAAGCTAATCCCTTATACAAAAAATTGATAGCCCAGAGTGGTGTCTCACCTGCATGGAATTTCAATAAGTATTTAATTTCTAGAGACGGTAAAGTAGTATCTACATTTGGATCAAGGGTAAAACCTGATTCGCCAGAATTACTATCTAAAATAGAAGAACTTTTATAATCTCTAGTCAGATACCAACACAAGCTCAGGTTTATTAAAAGCAAAGATTCCGTTATCAACGACACCCGGAATATTATTTAATAAAATCTCTAAGGCTTCAGGTTCACTGATATCTATTTCTTCTACGTCAATAATATGATTTCCTTGATCAGTAATAAAATTTTCTCTATAAATTGGTTTACCACCTAAAGCTACAATTTTTCTTGCAACAAAACTTCTTGCTTCTGGAATTACTTCGACTGGAAGAGGGAAGGCTCCAAGCTTATCAACCATCTTTGTTTTATCAACAATGCATATAAATTCTTGTGCCGCTGCTGCTACTATCTTTTCTCTTGTATGCGCTCCACCGCCACCTTTGATTAGAAAGTTATTTGGTGAAACCTCGTCTGCTCCATCAATGTAAAAGTCTATTTGATTAACATCATTTAAACTAAAGACCTCAATATTCTTTTCTCTTAGAAGTTGTGAAGATGCTTCCGAACTTGATACTGCTCCTCGAAAAAGATTTTTATATGCATCTAATTCATTAATAAAGTAATTCACTGTTGAACCAGTACCAATGCCCAGAACAGTCTCTATCGATAGTTTTTTTTCAATATAATCAATTGCTTTTTTTGCAACACTTATCTTTGCAGCGCTCATACAGTTATAATACAAGAAAATTTTAATACGTGATTTAAATTGAGACTTAAAATAAAAAAAACAGGTAATTATAGGAACTCTAAAAAGTATCTTAAAATGATTAATGAAGCATCTGTATATGATGTTTCAATAAATTCACCTACTACCTATGCCACAAATCTTTCAATGAAAGAGGGGAATGAAATTTATTTAAAACGAGAAGATCTTCAGCCTATTTTTTCTTTTAAGAATAGAGGAGCCTTTAATAAAATTGTTAACTTATCTGAAGATAAAAAATCTCGTGGAATAATAGCTGCATCAGCAGGAAATCATGCCCAAGGTGTAGCTTTAGCTTGCAGGAAGTTAAAAATAAAATGTACTATTGTGATGCCGGTAACTGCACCAGAAAATAAATTAAATGCAGTAAAAAGGCTTGGAGCAAAAATAATTTTGCATGGCGAAAATTTAGGAGATGCTCTCGCTCATGCAGATAAGATTAATAAAAAACATAAATATACCTTTGTACATCCTTTTGATGATCCATTTACTATAGCAGGGCAAGGAACAGTAGGACGGGAAATACTTGAGGATGAAATTGACTACGATGCTGTCTTCGTCCCAGTTGGCGGAGGAGGCCTTTTGGCTGGCATATCAGCTTGGATAAGACAAAATAAAAAGAAAATTAAAATAATTGGTGTTGAAGTAAATGATTCGGCTTGTCTTACAGAAGCATTAATTCAAAATAAAAGAGTTTATCTAAAAAGGGTTGGATTATTTGCAGACGGAGTTGCTGTTTCCCAAGTAGGGAAAAACAATCTTGATGTCATCAAAGAATGCGTTGATGAGGTAATGACTGTAAATATTGATGAAGTCTGCGCTGCTGTAAAAGATATCTTTGAAGATACCAGAGTATTGTCTGAGCCATCAGGAGCTGTTGCTTTAGCAGGTCTAAAAAGTTACTCAAAAAGAATGAAGAATAAGAATTTACTTGCAGTGAGTTCAGGTGCAAATGTTAATTTTCAAAAACTTGGATTTATTGTTGAAAGATCTGAAATTGGAGAAAACCGCGAAAAAATTCTCAGCATTAAAATTCCAGAAGAACCAGGAAGTTTTTTAAAGCTTGCAAAGGCTATTGGGAAATTACCAGTCACCGAATTTAATTATAGAAAGTCAGATAATAAAGATGCGTATGTATTAGTAGGAATAAGAACTCAATCTGAAAATAGCTTTGAGAAGTTGAAGGCAAAACTAAAAAAACTTAAATATAAATTTAGTGATTACACCTCTAATGAAATTTCAAATGATCATTTAAGACATATGGTTGGCGGCAGAGGAGGCCAATCAAATATATCTGAAAAAAATGAAAGAATTTTTAACGGAGAATTTCCAGAAAAGCCAGGAGCATTATTAGAGTTCTTAGAGAGTTTTGGAAATCATTGGAATATTTCACTATTCCACTATAGAAATATTGGATCTGCGTATGGAAATATCCTTATAGGAATTGAAGATACACACAAAAACAAGTCCGCACTTTTAAAACATTTACATAAATGTGGAACAGCCTTTAAAGAAGAGAGCAATAATAAGGCTTATTTAGATTTCTTGAAGTAAGTTTAATATTTAAGCCTAAATTTAATAGAAAATATTTCATTGTCTGGATCTTTCCAAGGATCTTTAAAGATTTTAGAAGTCTCTCTAGTTATATTATCTTCAAAGACACTTCCTCCTTTTGTATATACCAGATATATGTAGGATAGAGGAGCAATCTCATACTTATATCTTACTTGGAATGATGTAATTCCTTCAGAAAATGGACTAACTTCTTTATTATTGTTTTTAAGGTAACCATTCTGATCAACAATTAAACTTCTTGGATTTTTTGCTTGTAACGCTACAAATTGACTCTTTAGTCTTATCTCATGCTTTGAACCCCTATACCAATTCATATTAATAGAAATAATTTTTTGAGATAAATCATAAACAGCAAGATCATTGTTTTCTATCCAATTTAACCACTCTTTCTCGTTTCTTATTCTCGTTGAAAATCCTACTTTAAAATCATCCACTGGATAAAAAGATCCACCTATCTTTGCATACCTTCTTTTATATCCGTTGGAATCAAATGACTCATATTTATCGGCATCCTCATATCCGATCCTCCAATCATACTCCCAGATTCCAAAACTCGGTGATTCATAATCTAAGTTAAAGCTGAAACTTCCAGTATTTTTTACATAAGGAAAATCAATATTCTTTCTTGTAATAGTTGTATCTTTTCCAGAAGTTTTTAAATCCCATGTAAACTGAAATTTTGAGGCATTTAGGAAAGTAAATTCATTCTTTTGCCCAATAGTAAATGGATTTGAATTTCCTGAAGTATCTGAGTCGTAATTAAAATCTATTCCTAGTTCCAGCTCCTTAATTTCTTTACGCTTTTTAAAGTCAATTAATGTGATATTAGATCCTAGACCTATGTGAAACCAATCATTTTTTCTGAGATAACCAAAATCGTTTAACATTAGACTATCATCAAAATAGAGTAGACTACCTGATCTACTCGATAACTGTGTTGGCTTATAATTAAATTGTGATCTAAAGCCAAATCCAGACTCACCCTCTCTTTCAGATGAAATTAAATCGTTATAGGTAGTTAGCTTGTTAGATTTTACATTCGCAAAATCTATTACATTAACTGTAGCACTTTCATTTAGAAAATTATTTTCAACATGTGTTAAAAAGTAACCAATTGTTCTGTTATCTATTTTCTTTTTTGATCTTATAGCGTAAAAATCTTTTCCTTTTGTATATCTTTCATCCGACTCTTTAGCAACAAAAACTCCAAAATCTGTATTATTATTTTTTTGAGTATATCTAAGAGCGTAGTCAATATCGGTGTAATTTTTTCTTGAATCAACGCAGTCATCTTCATTTAATGATGATGAACACAAATAGCTACTTCTTGCACCAATTCTTCTAGTATTAATAATTCTATATCTATCGTAATGATTTAAATCAAACAAAGATTGATTTTCATTAAAAAAAGCGCGTTTTTCAGAATAGAAAGTTTCTTGTGCAGAAAAATTAACAATAACTTCGTCACTCTCTGCCTGACCAAAGTCTGGATTGATTGTAAGATTAATTTGTTTCCCTGTGCCAGTATTTAAAAATATTTCTGCTCCAATCTTATCTTCGTTAAAGCTTGTGACTGAGTTATGAGTTTTTGCAATAAATGGAAAAAAATTGATCTTTCTTTTAGAAAAATTGTTTACCTCTATTGTTCTTAGATTTGAAAGAAAATTTGTTCTAAACCCACTTGTCTTTGTATCATTTAGCCATAACTTTTCTTTTGCTAGATACCTATAAGTTGTAACATTAATTTTTCTTTTATTATTTGTCTCAGGCTTCATCAGAACAACATTCCAAGGTATTAAAAATTCTGAGACCCAGAAACCATCATTTTTTTTTGTTTGTGCTTCCCAATCCCCATCCCAATCAAATTTGGGAAAACCACCCAAAGGTCTAATGCCATCTCTTTGAATATTTGCTAGGGTAACAATGAACATATAAGCTTTTGCTCCATCACTGTCAAAATCAATACCAACACCGTTTTGTTCAGCATTCGCATTCCATTCATCTCGTAAAGATTTATTTGAAATCATTGAAGAATTTTCTTGATAATTGATAAAACCCACATATATTCCCTCTTCATTTGAAAATATTTTTGCAGTTGTTTTTACTTTTGCTGGATTGAGAGTAAAAGGGACAACTTCATAATACTCATCTATTACGAATGCACTTTCCCACTCTGGTTCATCTAAATTCCCATCAAGAATAATTGTCTTACCAGATATAAGTGGAATCCAGAAAATTAGAATATATTTAGCGATTGTTCTCATGTTTCGGCGGACATTTTATAGCTCAGTCATATGAAAGTACACGCGATTCTGTAATAACTAGATCATATTTAATATCATGACTCTCGCCAAAACGTTCTTCTAAGATTTGATAGTCATATCCCAGTCCAACAAAAAGTGGCCTGCCTTTTTGAGACTTTAATTGTTCAAGTGTTTTATCAAAAAAACCACCACCATATCCTAGCCTATGCCCATTCTTATCTATTCCAACAAAAGGTATGAACATAGTGTTAAGAACTATAGGATTAATATAGTCTTCATTCATTAGTTCATCTATACCATATTTATTTTTTTTTAAGGTCTCACCCTCTTTGAATAAATTGAACTTCAATTCATTTTCAGAAACTATTCGAGGCATATATATATTATTGGAGTATTTTAATAACTCATCGATTATTAGATTTGTAGGTATTTCGTTTTTATATTGAAAATAGAGAAGGGTATTCTTAGAAGATTCGATATCTATTTCTTTAAATACATTTTTTTGAATCTGAGAATTTAACTCTTCGATATCATTCTGACAAAAAAGTTGCCCCTGCTTAAGTAGTGATTTTCTAATTTTATTTTTCACCATAATAATTGCAGAGGCTAGCAAACCAGATCACCGCTATGTGCTATACCTGAACCGAAAGTTCAGGTGGTGAACATCTTGTCAAATCAGGCTTCCCTTAATGGTAATGCTCAACAATGACAGTGGAAAATCACCTATTTAATAGTATCGGTTCAAATTTATTAACACATTGGCTAATGAACCAGAATGTTATAAGAGTATAGTTTAGATGGGATTTAAGTTAAAGATTATTTTTGAAGTACTTTCTCTATTTTTTTAATAAGTTTAGAGTAATCAACACTTTCTTTTTTAGTAGATTTAGAATCATCATTTAGGAGCTTATTAGAAAGAGTTAATCCTGCAATTATCAGAGCGTTATTTTTGTCACTTATATTATCTAACTCCTCATTTAATAAGGCAGCCGCTTTTATTAAATTATCTTTTTCTTTAGGTGGACATGCGATGGTTAAATCTCTTCCAAATATTCTTAGAGCTACGGTTTCAACTTTACTCATTAGTGGCCTTCTTTAAATCTCTTTCCAAACGAGATATTTCTTTTCTGTGAAGAACTTTATCTTTTTTCCATTCCCTTTCTCTTTTTACGTATGAATCAATAATTCCTTTTTGCTCTTCAAACCTTTTAATTAAAAGATCAATCCTCTTTTCTAAATCTTTTGAACTTAACTCATTGTTTTTAGGCATTTTTATAGTTTAATTCTACTTTAATGAATTGGAAAGTTACTTTAAATAAGTAAAATACACACATGGATAATGCAATTTACAAAAGCAGAAGAATCAATCTATCAGAAACACTACCTAAGAATTCGGTTTTATTGATTCCCGGTGCCAATACTCAGTATAGAAATGCTGATTCAGCATATGCGTTCAGACAGGATAGTAATTTTTATTATTTATCCGGATTTTGTGAGCCTGATTCTTTGATGGCCATAATTAATAACGATGATGGAATAAATTCTGTAATTTTTGTACCTCCTAAAGATAAATTAAAAGAAATTTGGGATGGCCATAGGGCAGGCCCAATAGGAGCTGTAAAAGAATTTTTATTTGATAAGGCATATGATAATTCTGAAATAGATAATATGATGCCTGAAATTCTTTTTGGATGTGATCAAGTTTTATATCCTATTGGCAAAAAAAATGGCTTTGATCAAAAAGTAATAGATTGGACTACTGAAGCAAGCTCTAAAGATAGACACAGTAAATCTATTAATATTTTGGATGCGTCGTCCACGATAGGGAATGCTCGATTAATAAAAGATGATCACGAAATTAGTCTTATTAAGAAAGCCTGTGATATTTCAGCAGAAGCTCATATTGAGGCAATGAAAAATGTAAAAAATGCAGAGTCTGAACAAAGCATTGAAAGCTTGTATGTTTACGAATTTTCAAAAAGAGGTGGAAGATTCCCAGCCTATACTCCAATTGTTGCTGGTGGTGAAAATGCCTGTGTTCTTCATTATATTGAAAACAACAAGAAACTTAATAAAAATGAACTTCTTTTAGTTGATGCTGGTTGTGAATATGAGATGTATGCTTCTGATATTACAAGAACTTACCCAATTAGCGGAAAATTTTCAAAGGAACAACTTGAGATATACAAAATAGTTCATGATGCAATGAATGCTGCAATTGATAAGGTGAAAGAAGGCAATAATATTATGGAGCCCCAACAAATTTCTGAAAAAATAATTACAAACGGTTTAGTGGAGCTTGGTTTATTGCATGGTGATCCTGAAGACCTGCATAAAAAAGGGGCTTTTAAGGACTTCTATATGCATAAAATAGGTCACTGGCTAGGCCTTGATGTCCATGATGCTGGAGATTATATGGAAGGAGATGACTTTATGAAGTTTAAACCAGGCATGATAACTACTATCGAACCTGGCATTTATATTAGTCGTTCAATGGATGTAGATGACAAATGGAAAGGTATTGGAATAAGAATAGAAGATGATATTTTGGTAACAAAAGATGGAAATGAAAACCTAACCAAGAAAGTTCCATCTGATCCTGCTGAGATTGAATCATTAATGTCTTAATACTGTGAATCCGGTAGTTACAATATCTGGTGGTGGAATAATCGGAAACTATATTTCATCTAGACTCAGTAAAAATAACATAGAATCGTTAATAATTGAGAGGTCAAAAAGTCAAAATGTTATTAACGAAAACATAAGAACATTAACTCTTAATTCATTTTCGAAAAAACTTTTAGATGATTTAGGCATAAAAGTTCCTTTCGCTCCAATAAAAGAAATAAGTGTATTTGATGGTGATGGATCTGGAAGTATTCATTTCTCTTCAAAAGAAATAAATGAAGAAAATCTATCTTATGTAGTTTTTTTTAATGACCTTCAAGAAAAGCTGCAAGACCACAGAGACCACCAAGTTTTTTTTGAAAATCAAATCGAGGAGATCTTTCAAGATAATGAAAACAATTGTTCAGAATTAAAACTATCAAATCAAGAAAAAATTAAAACAAAGTTTATTGCAGGCTGTGATGGAAGAAATTCAAATGTAGCCAAGATAGCAAAATTAAATGAGAAAAAATCTAGCTATAATCAAACAGCGATCACATTTACAGCAAGTTGTGAAATTAAAGATGAATATTTAGCTCATCAAATATTCTCAGATAAAGGAATTTTTGCCATTATGCCTTTGCCTGAAAATGATGATAAATCCACACATACTATTGTTTGGTCTGTGGATAATGAAAATCTTCGTGATATTGAAATTAAAGATTATGTTAAAAACAACATTTCTTATTTTGAACAAAAGCTCTCAACAAAAATTGATATTAATTCATCAATATTAACCTTTAAGCTTTTTAGTCATCATTTTGAAAACTATATTTCAGGGCATGTTGTTCTTGTTGGTGATGCAGCTCATTCCATACACCCGTTAGCAGGGCAAGGTATAAATTTAGGATTTGCAGATGCAGACGCTCTATGTGAAGAAATAATAAGTTCATATGAAAAATCTATGCATATTGATCAAGCTTTAACGCTTAAAAGATATGAAATTAGAAGAAAAAATATGAATCTACTTATGCTGAAATCTATGGATTTTTTTGTAAATCTTTTTGGTTCAAAAAATTTATATATAAAGCTACTTAGAAATTTTGGACTGTCTGGAGTAAATAAAGCACAGTTTTTAAAAAAGTTTTTTATTAATCATGCTGCTGGAAAGAATAAGCTATAATTTATTTAGCACACCTAAAAGTAACTCAAATCAAATGAGGCATAAAATGAAGAAAATTTCGATATTACTTTCTGTGCTTTTACTAATTTCATGCGCAAATGAAAATGAAATAGAAGAACTTACAATTTACACATCTAGACAACCACAACTATTAGAACCAATCATTGAGGACTTCTATGATGATACAGGCATCAAAGTGAATTTATTATCAGGAAATGCTCAAGAGCTTATGGAAAGAATTGATATTGAAGGCAATGATTCAATGGCAGATATTTTTATGACAGTTGATGCAGGAGTCTTATGGCAAGCAGCCGAAAGAGATATTTTCTTCAAAGTTGACTCAGAAATATTAGAGAGAAATGTACCTTCATATCTTAAAGATCCTGAAAATAAATGGTTTGGCCTTTCAAAAAGAGCAAGAACAATTGTATTCTCAAGTGATCAATTTGCATCAGATGATTTTTCTACATATAAAGATTTAGCTGACCCTAAGTGGAAGGGAAAACTATGTTTAAGAACGTCAAAAAAAGTCTACAACAGATCTCTTATAGCAAGCATGATTGATGAATATGGTTTCGATCAAGCAAAAGAAGTTGTATCTGGTTGGATTTCAAACTTAGCAACTGAAGTTTTTTCAAACGATACAAATGCTTTGAAAGCTGTATCAAGTGGACAATGTGGGATGACTATTGTGAATACATATTATTTAGCAAGACTGTTGGATGATCCGCAATACGATAATTTGAATCTATTTTGGGCAAATCAGAATGACAGAGGAGTGCATGTAAATATATCTGGAGCCGGGATTGTTAAAACTTCAAAAAACAAGGAAAACGCTATTTCTCTTTTAGAGTATCTTTCATCTGATAGAGCCCAAAATTTTTATGCTTCAGCAAATAAAGAATACCCAGTATTGATTGGAGCTAAAGTGCATGAGTCTATTCAGGAATGGGGAGATTTCAATGAAGATAATATTAATGTCAGTAAATTAGGTTCTTTGCAGAAACAAGCTGTTTTATTAGCTCAAGAAGTTGGATATAAATGATATCTAATTAGACTTTTTCGCCGCGGGCTCTTATTTCTTTAAGAACTTGGCTTATACCTTTTTTATCGATAATTCGCATACCTTTGGCAGATACTTTTAGATTTACAAATCTATTTTCAGATTCAACCCAAAATTTATGCGAATGTAGATTAGGAAAGAACTTTCTTTTAGTTCTATTATTAGCGTGAGAAACGTTATTTCCTGTCTGAGGAATCTTTCCTGTTACTTGGCATTTTTTACTCATAGAAACGCGATTTTATAGAACAGAAGCCGACATATCAATACTATAATGAATTAAATATGAAAGAAATATATGTACTTAGACACGCTAAATCTTCATGGGACAATTCAAATCTTAGCGATTTTGAAAGACCTCTTGCAGATAGAGGCATTAGTGATGCAAAGAAGATGTCTAAATTTTTAAAAGATATGGATTTAAAGATAGATAAGGTTTTATGTTCAAATGCTTTAAGAGCAAAAGAAACATTTGACTTAACTGCTGATGGTTTTAATTTTGAAATTGATAAAGCAACCTATACAGACAGACTATATTTTGGTGATACAACTAATATTATTGAGGGCTTGAAAGAGCTAGATGAAAGCTTAAAAAATATTTTAATAGTTGGACATAATCCTACGCTTCATTATTTAGTAGAATTATTAACTAATAAACCAATTGAGAGATTTACAACATGTAATTTAGCAATAATTTCTCATGATGGTGAATGGATTTCATTAAGCTCACAACAATGTAGACCAAGATCATTAATTAAACCAAAGGAACTTAGAAATTGAAAAAGGTTAAAGTCAAAATATTGAATAAACTTATTGGCAATGAAATACCTATACCCAAATACGAGACTAAAGGTTCTGCAGGCTTAGATCTTAGAGCATGCATAAAAGATAAATTAATACTGAAACCAGGAAAAACTGAAATGATTCCAATGGGATTTGCAATGCATCTTGAGGATGAGAAATTAGCAGCTCTGGTTGTTCCAAGATCAGGCCTTGGTTCAAAACACGGGATAGTGCTTGGTAATTTAGTTGGATTGATAGACTCTGATTATCAAGGTGAATTAATGGTTCCTGCATGGAATAGATCAAAGAACGAATTTGTAATTAATTCTGGCGATCGAATTGCTCAAATGATAATAGTGCCAATAGTTCAAGCAAATTTTGAAATAGTTGAAGATTTCGAAAAATCAGAAAGGGGTACTAAAGGTTTTGGCAGTTCAGGTATAGACTAAATTTATTTCTTCTTACCAAATCTTTCTTCGAACTTTTGAACTCTTCCACCGGTATCAATAATCTTTTGTTTACCAGTATAAAAAGGATGTGAGGCGGAAGAAACCTCAACGGTGTAGTATGGATACTCCTTTCCTTCCCATTCCTTTGTTTTATCTGTTTTCAGAGTAGAGCGAAGTAAAAAATATTCATCCACACTGATATCATGAAATAGAACTTCGCGGTATTCAGGATGTATATCTTTTTTCATAATAAAATATATTTAGGATGAGAACTATATCAAAAATTAAATCCATTACAATTAAAAAATGAATATTTTTTACTATGATATTGCTGTTGGATTGCCATTAAGACAATGTTTTACCTATAAATCAAAAGAAGTAATCAAAAAAGGTAAAAGGGTAATAGTTCCGTTTGGAAGCAAGTCAATTGTTGGAATAGTTGTAAAGAAAATAGCTAAACCCAAGTCATTAAAAGGCTTAAAAGAAATAATCTCAATAGCCGATGAATATTCTTGTTTTAACGGATCAATATTTGAAGCAATTACATGGGCCTCAGATTACTATCATCATCCAATTGGTGAGGTATTTTTCTCTTTCATGCCAACGCTCTTAAGAAAACAAAACGATAAAATTATTATCGACCTTGATGATAATACTGAATATAAGTTAAATGAAAAAGACAAGAAATTAAAATTAACAAAAGAACAAAACATTAATCTATCTAAACTTAATAAAGTTGAAAAATTTAGTCCTTCATTAATATATGGAGTTACAGGGTCTGGTAAAACAGAAATATATCTTCAACTGGCTGAAAAATTTATTCTTCAAAATAAATCGATTTTGATTCTAGTACCAGAAATTAATCTGATACCACAATTAGAAAAAAGATTTAAGGATCGTTTTAATGGTGATATTGGCGTATATCATTCCAGACAAACTCCAAACCAAAGGTTAAAGATTTGGCTGAGATCTAAATTTGGCGGAATAAGAATTGCTATTGGAACAAGATCATCAGTTTTGATGCCGTTAAAAAATTTAGGAGCAATCATTATTGATGAGGAGCATGATCAGTCATATAAGCAAGCTGAAGGTTTTAAGTTTTCAGGAAGAGATTTGGCTATAAAAAGAGCTCAGATAGAAAATATACCGGTTTTTTTAGGTTCTGCTACACCATCCCTGCAAACCCTTAAGCTTGTAAAAGAGAAAAAGTTCAAAAAGTTTGATTTATTGAGAAGAGTAGATGGCAAAAAGCCACCAAAATTAATTCCTTTGGATATTAGTGACTCTCCTCTACTTGGAGGAATTGCTATTCAAACTATGAGTATCATTGAAGCAGCAATCAATAAAGGAGAGCAAGTATTAATTTTTCTAAATAGAAGAGGTTTTGCTCCATTATATGAATGTGATAATTGTGGCTGGGTTGCAAAATGTTCATCATGCGAATCAAATTTAGTCTTTCATAAGTCAAAAAACAGACTAATTTGTCATCAATGTGAATCCGTTTATGGGGTAAATAAAACATGTCCAGATTGCCATTCAAATGAAATAAACACTCTTGGAACCGGCACTGAAAGAGTTGAAGAGGTTCTTAGAAGCACATTTAAAAAAGTACCAATCATTAGAATGGATTATGATTCGACAAGACTTAAGGGATCAATTGAAGCAATTTATGAAAAGGCTAACACAAGCAAAGAAGCAATATTGGTGGGAACACAAATGCTATCTAAAGGGCATGACTTTCCTAAAGTAACGCTATGCGTAATTCTTAATGCTGATGGAGGTTTATTAAGCCCAGAAATAAATGCAATTGAAAAAATCTCACAACAATTAATTCAGGTTTCTGGTAGAGCAGGTAGAAATAATAATCTTGCAAAAGTAATCATTCAAACTAGATATCCTAATGATGAAAATCTTAAACAAATTAAAACTGGAGACTATAGGCTGGTTTCTGAGCAATGCCTTAAAACAAACAAGGCTTTGAATATGCCTCCATACTCAACAGTTGCAATATTAAGAGCGACTTCACCCAGTCCAGAAAGCTGCTACAAATTTTTAGATAAAGCAAACAATCTCTTAAATGATAAGAAAAATATTAATGTTACTGGACCACTTCCATCGATACCCTTAAAGATTAAAGGGAATACAAGAAATCATCTGATTATCAAGTCTGACACAAGAACTTATTTAAACAGAGTGCTTAATTATCTTAGTTATGAAATTCAAACTTGGACTGAAACAAAGAAAGTTAAATGGTCTTATGATATTGATCCATATGACATGTCTTAGGTGTCTATATTTCTATTCTAATAATTTGGCCAGGAAAAATAGATTTATTTTCTAAATTATTAGTTTTGTTTATAGAATCAACTGTCACTCCAAATCTAATAGCAATCTCTGATAAAACATCACCTTTTTGAATTGTATAAAACAAAAAATCAGTTTCTGAAGTTATTAAAGTTCCTTCTATAGGGTTTTCAATAAAAAAGTTATTTACTCCTAAAAAAATTGATCTTGCTATCATTCTTCTGCCTGGCTTACCTTTAAGCCTCTCTGCATCATCTGGATTTGTAAGAAATCCTGATTCGACTAACACAGATGGAATATCAACTGATTTTAAAACCCTGAAATCTGCAAATTCAACGTCCTTTTTATGTATCTTAGTAAATGGATCTCTCTTAAGCTGCTCAAGAATTTTTGCTCCAAGAAGTTTGCTTTCTTTAACTTTATTCAAGTAAATCTCTGGATAAATTTCTCTTGCTAAGTCTTCATTAAAATCGAAGGGTTTTAAATTCTTTATGTCGGCTTGAATTTGTTGCCTCTTTTTTTCAGATAAATTTTTTGCAACTGAGCTTGAGGCTTCTTCAGACCAGATAAAAACTGAGGCGCCTTTAACAGATTCAAGTCTAAATCCATCCGCGTGAATTGAAACAAATATGTCTGCTCCATATCTTCTCGCTCTTTGATATCTATCATTAAGACTAACGGTTTCATCACTTTTTCTAATCATTACAGGTTTATATCCTTCAGTATCTCTTAAGGATCTTTCTAATTCTTTTGATATAAGCAAGGTTACATCTTTCTCAAGAATGTTATTAGTTCCAACAGCACCAGGATATTTACCACCATGTCCAGCATCAATAGCTACAACAATATCTCTGATGTTATTTTTTAACTCCTTATCTTTTTTAATATTAACTTTTAATAATATTCCTTCATCTGTTTTCTCTTGAGTTGGCTTACTCCAATTAACATATTCATATAAATCAATAACTATTCTTGTTAAGTCCTCTTTTGAAGAAGCCCTTACTAGCTTAATAGGGTAGTTATACCTTTCCTCAACACCCGACTTTAAATCACTTTGGTATACGTCTATTACAATTCTTGAGGGATCTACAAGAGAATAAGATTTTATAAAAGACACCTTGTCTAAAAGAAAGGATATTTCAAAGGATTGATCATCGGAATCTTTTATTTCATAAAATGAAATTTCATTTGAGTTTACAAGTGAAGAAAGAAGAAATAAAAAAGATAAAATTTTATTCATAATGCTTAATTAAACTTGAAAATAATTTGTCATTATCATTAATCGATACTTTTCTACCATCATCGAAATGCTCAAAAGATATTTTTAAGTCAAAATTTCTTTTTACAGCAAGCTTCTGTGGCCATTCAATAATTATAATTTTTTTTAAGTGAGTTTTTCTATCTAAATCGAAAATATGAATGTCTTCTGGTTCGTCAGTTCTATACAAGTCAATATGTAAGAAAATCACATCTCCAAGGTCATATTCTTCACATAAGGTATAAGTTGGGCTTTTTACCAAGCCGTTCCATCCTGAATTAGATATTATCGATCTGGTTAAAAATGTCTTTCCAGCACCAAGATCACCCTCAAGATGGATCTCAATTGCAGATTTTTTAATTTCTTTAAGTTTCTCTGATATTAGTGCACCAAGCTTATTGGTTGATTCGTCATTTTCTAAGTAAATTTTATTCATTTATTAAGTAAATCTCTTATGGTTGGTATCAATGATGATGCATTTAAGCCAATTTCACCTGTTTTATTTCTAAATTCTTCTCCCGCTCTAGCATGAACAGCAACAGAAATTTTGCAAGCATCAATAATATTAACTTTTTGGGCTATAAGGGCTGATAGTACTCCAGCAAGAACGTCACCTGTGCCTCCGGAAGATAACTCTGGCCCACCTTCAGTACATATAAATAATTCCTCATCACCATGAGAACAAATAATCGTCTCTTTACCTTTAAGAATTACAGAAGCTGAAAATTTATTTGATATTAATTTTGCGGCATTAATTCTATCCTCTTGAACTTCATTATTTGAAATACCTAAAAGCTTTGCAGCTTCGCCTGGATGAGGAGTAAGAACTTTATCTTTACTTGTCTCTAAATTGTTCTTCACAATAAAATGAAGTGCACCTGCATCCAATATTACTACTCCAAAATTATTTGTTGAAATAACTTCATAAAAAACATTTTTAGACCATTCGTCATTTTTTAATCCTGGACCGCATAGCAAAACATCAATGTTCTCAGGTATAGAAAAACTTTTATCAATGCCATATGCCATTACTTCTGGATTTCTTTTTAGGCTTGCCTCTACATTTATTGGATGTGTGCTGAGATGAACTAGTCCAGCACCAGAAAATAAACTTGCTTCAGATGATAATATTGCGGCACCTCCCATCCCCTCGGAACCTCCAACAACCATGACTTTTCCAAAATCACCTTTATGAGAGTTACTAGATCTTTCTGGAATACTTTTCTCAAGTGAATCGAAATTAAATTCTTTTATCATTTATTTAATTTCTATTATCCCCAATCTGTCAGAATGGAATGATCCTAAAAAAACTTCATCCTTTATTGGAACAGCAACGGTAGGAAGACCAAAAACAGTTTTGGAAAATGCGTATTCATTTTTTATTTCTAAATTATTTTTATCTAATTTATAAATAGAAAATGGTAGGGAACAACTTTTTTTAAACTCACAATCTCCAAAATCATTAGGTTGAAAATCTAATGAGGTAATCCAAATGTCATTACCATCTATATAAGGATTATCTGGCGCTTCAATAAACTTTTCATCTAATTTTTTATTAAGTGAGAGATCAAATTTTGTTATCGAATCACCTTGGTTATAGTTTATATAAATAATATTAGAGTCTTCATCCAAAGCAATACCATTAGGACCGCTTCCATCGGAGCCATCAATTTTTTTGAATCTATTTTCTATCCATTCGACAAGAAATCCTGTATTAGATTTTATTATTGAAACGAAAAGCCATTCGTTAAGAGTTACTTCCCTATCGTACATATGAGACGCATAGAAGCCTCCATTTTTTCTTAAACTAATGTCATTAAAATAAAACTCATATGGCACATCTATACATCCTCTCCAAACCATATCCCATGAATTTTCCTTTTTTACCATCTCAAACATTTCTATACTTTCATCTGGATAATGATTAATGACCCCGAGTTGATAACGCCCGTCATTTCTTTTTATTAAGTCAATTCCATGAGGACCATATTTTTTATTAATTGTTCTCGTACATTTAGGATCGCCCCAAATATTTTCTTCAATTGTTATATTTGGAATGACTTTAGTTTTTGTTTCTAAATCTAATAAAGCAAAGTAGCCTGATTTTTGTTCCTCATATGGACCAATTCCTCCAAATTCTGACATTAACAGAAATTTTTTGTCAGGCGTTATCACTATGTCCTCAGGATTCTTAAAACCACAAATAAGCCTAATTTTATTATCTGAACTACAATTACTTATATCTTTTTGTGGTCCAACATAGTCAGAGGAAACGACAAAGAACGCTAATGTAAAAAACATTACTGAAATAATGCTCATAAATTTAAAATAATGAAGGAAGACAAAAGGGATAGCTTTTTTTATTTGATTAAAAAAGAACATCGCTGCTATACCTCTTATGATCAAAATTATTCCTAAAGAAAAAGTAACAATCCTCCATACTCTTTCAAACCAATATTCATCTGTCAAAGCTACATAAACACATATCAAACCTATTAATAGTGTTATGCCTGCAATAATATTGATGTTATTGCTTGAAAGAATCCTATTTTTTAAAAATTCAGCAAATGGTTTAATCCAAACCAAAATACCTAAAAAAACAAAGAAAAAGAAATAGAAGTAGTTCATATTTAAAATAAACGATTTTTAATTATATCAACTATTTCCAAGGGTTTATCGAGAGGGACATGATGGGCTGCACCAGGAATTTCTTCAAATTCCATGATATTTGAATACATATTTTTTATGTTGCCAAGGATATTACCTAACATGAGTAAACTATTTGCACCATGAATAAATAGAGCAGGGCATCCAAATGAAAATTGATAACCAAACAATCTTTCCAAGCTATTAAACATAGAATCATCAAACTTCCATCGCCATCCTTCATCAGTTTTTCGAACAGAATGTTCTGCTATATATCTTACAAACCAATCATTTAGACATTCCTGTTCAGGTAAAAGCCTAAACCTTTTTAAAATAGTAGCTTTATCTGGATAATATTTGATCATTCTAAGAGGACCGCCCTCATGTTGCGAAGGATCCCAGTCGGGTGGCCTTATAAAGGTATCGATCATTATTAAGCTAGAAACAAGTTCTTTTTTTTCAGAGGCGACATATGCTGCAACTTGACCACCTAGAGAATGTCCAACAATGAAGACATTATCAATGAGCTTAGCTGATTTTTCTTTTTCAATAATTGAAATAATACATTGACCAAAATCTTTGATGCTGTATTTATCTCTAAAACCCGAATCACCCATGCCTGGAAGATCAACTGCGATCACATTAGTATTTTCTGTAAAATGTGGAGCTATTGGATACCACCATTTTTTATGCGCTCCAGTTCCATGGATAAATATAAGCAGGTTTTTACTTTCTGAATCACAATCCCATTTTGAATAAGAGAGATTTCCTTTTGGATTTTCAATTTCGCATTCTTTTGGCTCTACTTTAATGGCTTCAAAAAACCATTCAGGAGCATTTGCTATATCCTTAATTAGATTGTCACTGATTCTCATAAGCAGTATTCTAAGCCATATCAATTAAATATATGAATAAAAATTTAACTCCTGCTGCAACTGTTCTTGTTTTAAGGGATTCGAAAGAGGGAATTGAGGTCTTAATGGTAAAAAGATCTAAAAAGTCACCTTTTGGAAACTTATATGTTTTTCCTGGTGGAAAGATTGATGAAGATGACTTTCAAAAAGAATGGAAATCATACTGTGATGGATATAACGATTCTATAGCTTCTGAAATTCTTGGTCTAAACGAGAGCGGTTTGAGTTATTGGATTGCTTGTATAAGAGAGAGTTTTGAAGAGGTCGGAATATTATTAGCAAAAAGAAAGTCTGGAGAAAAATTAGACTTAGAAGGTAAGGATAAAAATAAGTTTGACAAATATAGAAAGGATCTAACCAATCATGAGATATCTTTTTTAGAAATTTGTAAGAGAGAAGAGCTAATTCTAACTGTTAAAAATATTGCACCATTATCTCATTGGATTACGCCTGATTTTGAAATAAAACGTTTTGACACAAGATTTTTTATTGCATATTTGCCTGAAAATCAAGTTGTTCAGCACGATGGTATGGAATTAACTCATAGCTTATGGATAAATCCAAATAACGCACTAAAAAAAGCAATGGAAGGTGACATGCAGATGATTTTGCCTACTACAGAAAATCTAAAATTATGTTCAAATTTTACTTCTGCAAGAGAAATGCTTGAAAATCAAAAAAATTTAACGAAAAATGATATCAAGCCTATACTACCGAAGTTTTACAAAGAAAATGGAACATGGAATGTTTTGTATCCAGGCGATGAGGGTTATGAGGATCATTAATGCATAAGCTAATAAAGAAAATTACTGCAAACAATGGCGGAGTATTTACTGGTAATGGAACAAATACATATTTAATTGGAAGTGATGATATTACCTTAATTGATCCTGGCCCAAATGATGCTGAACATATAGAGAAAATTTTGTTTCTAGGCGGAGATAAGATTAAAAGAATTTTGGTTACACATACTCATAAGGATCACTCACCGGCAGCATTGCCAATTTCAAAAAAATTAAATATTCCTATGTTTGGGCGATTAGTTGATAGAGATTCTGAATGGGAAGACGAAACATTTGTTCCTGACACCGTCTTAAATCATGGTGATACTATTTCAACAAACGAATATTCCCTTGAGACTATTCATACTCCTGGTCATGCATCCAATCATTTATGTTTTTATATGAAGGATATTAAATGTCTATTAACAGGCGACCATATTATGGATGGATCAACTGTTGTAATAGCTCCTCCCGATGGAAACATGACTGAATATATCGACTCTTTAAAATTGCTCGAAAATTATGACATTGATTACTTTGCTCCTGGGCATGGTAATTATATGGAGGAACCTTCAAAAACAATTCAGTCAATTATTCGACATAGGCTTTCAAGAGAGTCTAAGGTTATTAGATGCATTGAAAATAAAAATAATTCAAATATCGATGAACTGTTGCTATCAGTATATGATGATGTGCCTGAAATGCTTCATCCCATTGCTAAGATGAGCTTGTTAGCGCATTTAATTAAACTTGAAGAAGAGGGAAGATTAAATAAGAATAAGGGCAATTATTCTTTATCATTTTGATCTTTTAGATCAATCTCAAGATTGAATTCTTTCTTTTCTTTCCTTTCACTATTAATTTTTTTTGATTCTACTTTAGCCATTTCACTGTCTATACAATCATTAGAATCGTAAACTTCTGTTTGCGGTATTTTATGATCTTTGTTTATTGGTATTGGCGGCTGAGGAACAGGTATTTGCATGCATGTTATCAACCCTCTTGAATTAACTTTGCTCAATAATGAAGGATCTGCATCAGGCAACAATGATTTGTCATAATTCTGATTAATATTGCAGCCAAATAGAATTAAAACCGGAATCAATCTCTTCATAGTTTTTTGCTATTTTCAAGCAAAGATGCAACAACAGCAGGCTCTGCAAGAGTGGTTGTGTCTCCAAGATTATCGAAATCACCTTCAGCAATTTTTCTTAATATTCTTCTCATAATTTTTCCAGATCTTGTTTTAGGAAGACCAGGAGCATTTTGTATAAGGTCAGGTTTTGCAATAGGACCTATCTCTTTTGAAACAAATTTTGTTAGTTCCTGCTCAAGAGCATCATTAAAATCTTCACCTTTCATTAAGGTAACAAATGCATAAATACCTTGTCCTTTAATCGGATGTTGAAATCCTACCACCGCTGCCTCCGCAACAGAATCATGGAGTACTAAAGCACTTTCAATCTCTGCTGTTCCAAGCCTGTGGCCAGATACATTTAGAACATCATCAACTCTACCTGTTATCCAAAAATACCCATCTTCATCTCGTCTTGCTCCGTCACCAGTAAAATAAATATCTTCATATGTTTTAAAGTAAGTTGATATCATTCTTTCATGATCACCATAGACGCTTCTAATTTGACTAGGCCAGGAGGATTCAATAACTAAATTACCTGAGGCTGCACCTTCTAATGCTTGGCCTTCTTCATCATAAATTGCTGGCTTTACTCCAAAAAATGGCAATGTTGCTGATCCAGGTTTTACCGGAGTAACACCTGATATTGGCGATATTAAAACTGAACCTGTTTCTGTTTGCCACCAAGTATCAATAACATCGCACGAGCCATTCCCTACAACTTTATAGTACCAATCCCAAGCTTCGGGATTAATTGGTTCTCCTACTGTTCCAAGAACTCTAAGAGTGTCTCTTTTAGTTTTAAGAACGGGTTCATCACCTTGAGACATTAAGGCTCTTATGGCTGTTGGAGCTGTGTAAAAAACATTTACATTATATTTATCACATACCTCCCAACATCTCGATGAGCTTGGATAAGTTGGGACGCCTTCAAACATTATTGTTGTTGTTCCGTTTGATAAAGGACCGTACAAGATATAAGTGTGTCCAGTAATCCAACCAACATCGGCTGTACACCAATAAACATCAGATTCATTTATACCAAACAAATATTTGAAACTCATATGTGCGCCAAGAAGATAACCTGCTGTTGTGTGAAGAACGCCTTTAGGTTTTCCTGTAGACCCAGACGTATAGAGAATAAATAGAGGGTCTTCTGAATTCATCGGTTCAGGTTCGCATGTCAAATCAACATCTTTTGAAAGATCTTCATAACATAAGTCTCTATCGGCAACCCAATTTACTTGATTGCCTGTTCTTTTGATAACAATTGTATTCTTTACATTTGGACATTTTTCTAAAGCCTCATCGACATTCGCTTTTAAAGGAACTTTTTTTCCTCCTCGAACACCCTCGTCAGCTGTGATTACTATCTCGCAGTCAGCATCTAAAATCCTATCTTTTAGAGATTCTGGTGAAAAACCACCAAAAACGACTGAATGAATAGCTCCGATTCTTGTGCAAGCTAACATTGCAAATGCAGCCTCAGGAATCATAGGCATATAAATACAAACCCTTGAACCTTTAGTAATTTCAAGATTCTTTAATACATTTGAAAACTTACAAACTTCTTCATGTAACTCTTTAAAAGAATATGATTTAGAGTCTCCAGGCTCATCTCCTTCCCAAATCAAAGCAGTTTTTTCAGATCTGTCCTCTAGATGCCTATCTAGACAATTTTCGCTAACGTTTATCTTTCCATTTTTAAACCATTCTGTATTTGCAAACTTGCTGTTATGAACTTCATCAAAATCTTTTATCCATGAAAGATTTTCAGTAGCCATTTTTTTAAAAAAATCTTTTGGATTATTTATTGATTCATCATATAACTTTCTATATTCATCAAGATCTTTGATATAAGGATTAGACGCAATTGCTTGAATTGAATTCGTTGACATTAAACTAAATTATTGAAGGCTGTGGATTCACAAAATTCTTTCCTTTTGGATTAGACATTATCATTGTTATAAGTGTCTCATAATCTTTTTCATTAGATTCAAGGTTGATATCAGCTGCATTAATAATTAGCAAAGGAGCATCTTTATAGTCAAGAAAAAAACGAGAGTATGCATCATTTAATCTTTCAAGATAATCCAAAGTTAAGTACTGCTCATTTATATTACCTCTTTTAGTAATTCTTTCTTTTAAGATTTCAATCGGTGCCTGTAAATATATAACTAAGTCCGGAGTAGGGGCATCAAGCGTTATATGCTCGTAAACCTTGTCATAAAGATTCATTTCTTCGTTTGATAGCGTTACCTCTGCAAATAACCTATCTTTTTCTATTAAAAAATCTGCTACACGTACATTTTCAAACAAACTTCTTTGTTTGAGATCTTGTATTTGTTGCATTCTTTGAAAAAGAAAAAAAAGTTGTGTGGCTAATGCTGATTGACTAGGATTTCTGTAGAAGTTTTTAAGAAATGGATTTTCTGCAGGTTGTTCTAGAAATGCATCGTAATTGAATGTTTCAGCAATTTTATTTGCGAGAGTGGTTTTTCCAACACCAATCGGTCCTTCAATAGCAATATATTTTGGTAAAGGTGTTTCGTTTAAAGCCGGCTTCATTAAAATAATTATATTTAAGTATATAGATTATCTTAACTCTTGTGAGAAACCAAATGTTTTAAATGATTCTTGTTGGCTTTTTTCTGTAAGAGAACTTAAAAGAGATTTTTTTAGATTTTCGTCATTTTTTTGAAAATTTGTCCACCATTTACCAAGACTCTTAGTTTCACCCGAAGATTTTTCTCTAATTAACATGAAATCATATGCAGCTCTAAATCTTGGATGTTTTAGTGTTTTATATGGTTGTTTACCAATTCTGCTATGAAGTTTTAATTGTAAAACCCAAATATCCTTAATATAAGAATGAAATTTTCTTGGAATTGCTGTAATTCTTTGCTGGCTCCTTAAAATTGGATCCATCGATCTAAAAAATTTTCTAAGATTAATTTCCCCCTTTGTTGAACATTTTTCTATGAGTTGTGGCCAAAGAAGTGCTGCTAATAAAAATCCAGGAGTTACAGATTGATTATTTATCATTCTTTTATCAGTATTTCGCAAAGCTTCTGTTATTAACTTGCTTGTATATTCATTTTGATCAGGTTCAGTTGTTATTAAAAATTTACTTAGCCCAAATGAATTGAGCTTGTTGAAGTTTTTTTCAGCCATCCCATTAAGAAACATTTTGCAAAATTCATCAAATATTCTTGCATTAGATATGCTTGATAAAAGATGACCTTTTTCATAGATAGCATCCTTGATCTTTGTATCAATTTTAAATTTTAGTTTATTGCTAAATCTTATAGCTCTCAAACTTCTCACAGGATCTTCAGAAAATCTTTTTTTAGGATCTCCTATTGAGACAATACTTTTTTTGTGAATATCACTCATGCCATCTTTATGACCGATGATTTTCTTTGTTTTTGGGCAATAGTAAAGAGCATTTACAGTAAAGTCTCTTCGATATGTGTCTTGATCAAGATTGCCCCAAATATTATCTCTTATAATTTTTCCAGATTGGTCTTTAACTAATTCACCATCATTACTGTTAATTTCACCAGATCTAAAGGTAGCTACTTCAATTAGCTCTGATCTGTTGAAGACATGAACTAATTTGAATCTTCTTCCAATTATCCTTGAGGCTTTAAATATTTTTCTAACTTGTTCAGGAGTGGCATCTGTTGCTATATCAAAATCTTTTGGATCAAGACCGCACAAAAGATCTCTTACACAACCGCCAACTAGATAACCTTGAAATTTATTTTTTTGAAGATCCTCAATAATTGAGATTGCAAATTTACTTATTTTTTTATTATTTATCAAAGTAGATTTTTGATAATAGCTTGAAGATTATCCGCTAAGCTGTTTCTCTTTAATTTCATCTAAAGTTTTGCAATGGATACAGTGTGTAGCTGTTGGCCTGGCTTCTAATCTTTTAATGCCAATCTCATCACCACAAGATTCACACCATCCGTAATCGTCTTGTTTAATTTTTTCAATAGATATAGCAATCTTATTAGTTAATTTTCTTTCTCTATCTCTTGTTCTAAGTTCAAATGCAAATTCTTCTTCTTGAGACGCTCTATCCACTGGATCGGCATAGGTTTCACCTTTAGTCTTAAGATGATCAAAAGTTTTTTGCATTTCTTCTTTGAGATGCTCTTTCCAAAGAAGTAAAACAGCAATGAAGTGTCTTTTCATTGCAGCGCTCATGTATTTTTCATTTTTTTTTGCTTTATAAGGCGCAATTTTAGATTTATTGTTGGCAACAGTTCCTGTAATTTTAGTCTTTGCTACTTTTGACTGAGTTGTTTTTTTTATTCTTGAAACTTTTTTTGGTGCTGATTTTTTTGCACTAGAGTTAGCAGCTACTTTCTTTGCAGGCTTCTTTTTAGATTTAGTCACTTTGTTTACTGGCATAGATTTATGAAAAAAATTTCAGGGTGGAAAAATATCAGATACGAGCTAAATATGCTAGTTTTTTTTCAATTTATTTAAAACTTCTTTGTATCCTTCAGGGGTGAGCCTAGGCCCAAATGTCTCAACTATCTTTGATGAAGCAAAGTTAGAGAACTCTGCACATTCAGATAAATCAAGGCCATTCAAATAAGCATGCATAAAAGAACCAGCATACATATCACCTGCACCATTCGTATCCACTGGTGTAATTGGCATAGCAGGAGAAAATATTTCTTGACCATTATTTATGACAACACTTCCTTCTGCTCCTTTTGTAATAGCAATCATATATGACTGTTCTTTAAAAAATTTTATAGCATCATCTAAATTTTCTTTGCCAGCGAACGCAGTTGCTTCATCATCATTACAAAATATCATATCAATCCCATAAGATTCTATTTCAGCAAACTTATCTCTAAATCCTAAAACGATGCCTGCATCCGATAAGGATAGTGCTTTTTTAGTATTTTCATTTTTTACATGATTCAGAACAGAAGTGACGGCACTAAAATTTTCATCGCTAGTTACCATATAACCTTCTATGTAAAAAATTTTTGAATTATTTATCGCATCATAATTAATATCTTTAGAACCAAGGTAAGCACTTATACCCAACATGCTACTCATTGTTCTTTTTGCATCAGGAGTAACAAATATTAAACATTTCCCAGTATGCATCTCAGAATCTTCTTTGCTGTAACCAATATGCTGAACTCCAGCTTTTTGAAGACTTTCAAGATATTTTTTTCCGTCCTCATCATTTGCAACTCTACAAACATGATGACATTTAGAACCATAATATGATGCTGCTACCAATGAATTTGTTGCTGAACCACCACAATCTGATACTGACTCGACTCCCATGGACTGAAGTTTATCAATTATTGGACTATGTTCTTCAGCAGAAGCTAAAGTCATTGAATCAGCCTCAAGACCTATTTCATCTAAAAAATCATGATCGACCATATATTGAGTATCTACAAGAGCATTTCCAAGAGCACTGATATCATATTTCATTCTATATTCCTTCTTTTAAAATCTTTTCTACAATTTTTATTGTATTACTTATTTCAGTTTTAGTATGTTTTGTTGAAATAAAACCAGCCTCAAACTTTGATGGAGCAAAGTAAATTCCATTATCTATACATTTATTTAGAAACTTCTTAAATTGTTTGTCATTAGTATTTTCTACATCCACAACATTGCTTGGTAATTCTTCTGAAAAAAAGAACCCAAACATGCCACCAATCTGATTTGTAGAGAATGGGATATCATATCTATCAAAAATTTCTTTCATACCCTCTAAGAGATTTTTAGCTTTTCTTTCAAGATCTTTATATGGATTCTTATCTACTAAAAGTTTAATTAAAGTTGATCCTGCTGCCATCGCCAAGGGATTTCCGGAAAGAGTGCCTGCCTGATAAACCGGTCCATTAGGTGCAAGACAATCCATAACTTTCTTTTTTCCACCAAAAGCTCCCACTGGAAGTCCACCTCCAATTACTTTTCCTAGCGTAGTTAAGTCAGGTTTAATTCCATATAATTCTTGAGCTCCACCTAGAGACACTCTAAAACCTGTCATAACTTCATCAAAAATCAACAAAGAATTATTTTCAGAGGTTTTTTTTCTTAATAACTTTAAAAATGATTTATCGCCAGGAACAAATCCCATATTTCCAGCAATTGGTTCAACAATCACTGCAGCAAGATCATTTTTTACTTTATTAAAGATTTTTAAGAAACTATCTTTATTATTAAATTCACAGCTTAAAGTTTTCTTTGCTAATTCATTTGGAATACCAGGAGAATCAGGTAAACCAAATGTGCTGACGCCCGATCCAGCTTTAATTAAAAGCGAATCTACATGACCATGGTAACAACCGTCAAATTTAATAATTTTAGTTTTATTAGTATATCCCCTCGCAAGTCTAATAGCACTCATAGTTGCTTCAGTACCCGAATTAACCATTCGAATCTTTTGGATAGAAGGGAAGCATTTCTTAATTAACTTTGCTGTATCAGATTCAATACTTGTTGGAGCCCCATAACTGGTTCCAAGCTCTAACTGTCTAGAAACGGCTTTAATAATCTTTGGATTTGAATGTCCTAAAATCATAGGGCCCCATGAGCCGATATAGTCAATATACTTATTATTATCTGCGTCTATTAGATATGGCCCTTTAGCTTTTTTAAAGAAAATAGGATTTCCTTTTATATTTTTAAAGGCTCTTACAGGTGAATTTACGCCACCAGGCATATGAAGCTTTGCTTCTTTATAAAGCTCAATTGATTTACTTATTTTATTCATAAATTTAAATCTTTTGTAAACTCTTCAACCTTTTTCCAATCGGTGAATTCAAAGGTTTTAGATGTATCTGTTGGACCATTGGTGATCCACATAATAAATTTTATTGCATATTTATCAAAAAATTTGTAACTAGGGTAATCTATTTTTCCTGCAAATACCCCAATTTTTTTTGGAACCCAATCTATCTTATCTAAAAATTTAATTACATACGGATTTGTCTCAGGAGAGTTTTTTTCTTTCTTTCTCGCAACAACATTTACTGAAAAAAATGCATTTTCTTTAAGCTCTAATTTCTCAATATTTTTATTAATAAATTGAAAAACATCTTTTCTATAATTGCCATACCTAATACTTGCGCCAATTACTACTTTTTCGTAGGCATCTATACTACCTACTTTATTTATCGGAAGAATATCAATAAAAGAATTATTTGATAATTCTGAAATTTTTTCACAAATCTCTTTAGTTTGACCATCAACGGTCGAATAGGTAATTAGGGATTTTTTCATTAATTAAATTATATTGAATACCTTGAAAAAAAAGCATTTAAGCATAATTATATTTTATACTGTTATTCAATTTTAATTAATTGTTATGGAAAAAACTGAAAATAAATCTTTATCTCTTACTGATAGTGCTTTAGCCAGAATAAATAATGTAATGAGCACTAATGAAGATCTAGGAACAAGATTCAGGGTATATGTTACTGGTGGAGGCTGCTCAGGATTTCAATACGGTTTTAAATTTGACTCTGATGTAGCTTTTGATGATGATGTAATTGAATTTGACAATTTTTCAGTTTTACTTGATTCAATGTCATATCCATATCTGTTTGGTTCAACACTAGACTTTGTAGAAGACTTATCTGGCTCTAAGTTTGTAATTAATAATCCAAACGCAAAAACGACATGTGGATGCGGTGAGTCATTTACTATTTAGCCAAAAACACCTCACCTTTATTTAGACAAGCAAGATAAGCAAAACCAGCTGCTTCAACAAACTTAGATGGTATTTTGTCTTCGGTGGTTTTTAAAGTTCCAGAAATTTTACTTTTAATCAAATTCATCAAAAATAAATTCTTTGTTCCTCCACCATGAATAATTACTTCATCAGGCTCTTTACAAAATTCATAAAATTCCACGATTTTTTCTGCTGTAAATTCAGTCAAAGTTTTAAGAACTGAGTTTGATTGTATTTCATAAAAGGAATCGTTTATTAATTCGTAATAACTTTGCTTATCATCAGCTCTTGGGTATTGCATGTCATTACAAGAGCTTCTCAACTCATTTAACAATTCCTGATTGATTTCACCTCTTGAGGCCTCATCGCCTTTATCATCAAAGGGCTTATTAAATCTTTCAGCCATAACGAAATCAATCAAACAATTTCCGGGCCCGACATCAGAAGCTAATACAATTTCACCGTCATTTAAAAATGTACCATTTGCAATTCCACCAATATTGAAAATGATTTTACTTTTGTTATCTTCAGAAAAGAGATAATTGTGAAATGCTGGTATTAAAGGGGCACCAATACCTCCATGCTTTATATCAAAGTTCCTAAAATCTGAACAAACATTAATTTTAGTTTCTTTTGCTATAAACAAAGGATCACCGATTTGATAGCTCCTTTCATTGGTATGAAAAACTGTTTGTCCTGAAAATCCTATTAAAGAGATTTTAGAAACATCTATATTTGATTTATAAATTAAAGTTTTTATAAGTTTTACAGTTTGTCTATTAAGAGTTTGTTCTATTTCAGCAAGCACATTTGATTCGCTTGATGTTTTATATCCTGCCTTTATGCATGCTTCATAGTTTTTTTTATAATCGTCATCAAGTGAAATCGATGCTGACTCGACAAATTTAAAACCTTCATCAAAAGAGACAATGCATCCGTCAAGTGCGTCAGCACTTGTTCCTGTCATGATACCAATAAAATAATTATTCATACTTTGGAAGATTATACTCATTTAGTTTGTTTAAATTTAATGCCAATAAATCTTCAAATTCATTTCTTTGTGCATTATTTACTGGCTTTGCAGAGGGAAGTTTTACTTTAACTGGATCTGATCTTATTTCTCCTTGCCAAAACTCAAAGTGAAGGTGAGGTCCAGTAGCTTGACCAGAATCACCAACAAAGGCAATTATTTCTCCTTGTTTTACTTTACTTCCAACTTTTAATTTTGTGTTAAATCTTTCAAGATGAGCATAAAGAGTTTTAATATTTCCACCATGTTTTATCTCAACAGTTCTTCCATATCCGCTTTGTCTTCCTATGAAAGAGATTACGCCATCTCCAGATGCTTTTACCGGAGTATTTCTTTTAGCAGCATAGTCGACACCGTTATGAGCTTTTATTTTATGCAGAATTGGATGCATCCTATTAGTATTAAAATGAGAGCTGATATAAGCAAAATCTAGAGGAGCTCTGAGAAAAGCTTTCTTAACGTTTTCTCCATTTTCGTTAAAATACTGCTTACCTTGAACATCGTCAAAAAACCTTTGAGCAATGTACTTTTTTTCTCTATTTGTAAACTCTGCAAAAACAATATCTCCACTTGAAATTTTTTCACCCTCTGAAAATTCAGTTTCATAGATCACTGAAAATTTGTCACCCTTTCTCACATCAAAGATAAAGTCTATGTCCCATCCAAAGATATACGCAAAATCCATAATTATGCTATCAGGAATACCTACATCTTTTGCACTTTTATAGAATGAATCTCTTATCTCACCAAATCCAAAAGATGTAATAGTTTGTGCTTCTTTTTTAATATTCATAATGGATATCTCATCTTCAGTTTTAATAAGTATTGAGTTAACGTCATCCTTAATTATTTCTATACTCAGTAAATCATTACCCATGTAATTAAATTCCATAATGTCGCCTGGAATAATGCTTGATAAAAGATTATTTTTGTCAAAATCAAAAATTTTGTAGGCTGTATTTAATGGGACTTGTTTGTCTTCAAATATTACAGAAAGGCTATCTCCCTTTCTTACTGTATGAATCTGCTTGCTCTTGATAGGCGTTAGACCTTCACTAAGATCTCTTGAAATTGTAATTTCTTCAATAGCTAATGGTTCATTATCAAGGGAATCAACATAAATAAGGATTATTGAGACAACAGATATTAAAAATATTATCAATACAAGCCTGATTGGAGTTTTTTTAAATCCAATCATATGTCTTCTTGAAGATTTAGTAATTCAGTATTCCCACCAAAAGCAACAGAATTTTTTGATACCACTTTTTCGTTTAGGAATTGTAAAAGATAGTTTGGTCCACCTGCTTTAAAACCACTCCCAGATAATCCAACTCCTCCAAAAGGTTGAGAGCCTACAACTGCGCCAACCATATCCCTATTTATGTATATATTGCCAACGTTAGACATTGAGCCAAAATAATCTGCTCTTGATTCTATCCTGGTATGAATACCCATCGTTAATCCATAACCACTATCATTTATTTCAGCTATCAATTGATCAATCTCATTAGATTTATATTTAAGAATATGAAGAATTGGCCCAAATTGCTCATCTTCTATATCAGAAATGCTATTAATATTGATTATAGTTGGATTGATATGCGTATTTGATTCTTTGCCTTCAAACTGAAATATCTCCATTCCTTTTTGTTTACATTTTGTTATGTAATTATTTAAATTTTCTAACGCTTTATTATTTATTATCGGCCCTATATCTATATCAAAATTATTTGGATCACCTATAGCTTGAGTTGAAATGTTACCTTTAATCATAGTAACTAGATCATCATAAATTTCTTCTTGTATACAAAGTACTCTTAATGCTGAGCACCTTTGTCCAGCACTATCAAATGCAGACCTTATAACATCATCTGTTACTTGTTCTAATAATGCACTTGAATCAACAATCATTGCATTAATTCCACCTGTTTCAGCGATTAATGGAACTATTTGTTTTTGACTCTCTAAAAGATTAGCTTGAATACTTTTTGCAGTTTTCAATGAGCCTGTAAAAGCTACTCCATGCAGTGGGGTAATTTTTGTCAATGTTTCACCATAACTTCCATCACCAAGTATTAATTCCAAAGCATCTTTTGGTATACCAAGCTCATGAAATTTTTTTACAACTAGATATCCAAGTATTGAGGTATGTTCAGACGGTTTTACAATGACTTTGTTTCCGCATGCAAGAGCAGCAGAGATCTGACCTATAAGTATTGCAACAGGAAAGTTCCATGGACTTATACACAAGAATCTTCCTTTTGATGTGTATGTAATTAAATTTTCTTCACCAGTTGGTCCTTCAAGATCGCTAGCATCAGATATTTTAAGAATTTGATTTGAGTAATACCTCAAAAAGTCTACAGCTTCTCTAATTTCATCGATTGCATTCTGAATAGTTTTGCCAGCTTCATTAATAAGAAAATATATTAACTCGTAAGGTTCTTCTTCTATATTGTTAGCAATTTTATTTAGAATCTCTGATCTTTCATTAGGGCTTGTGTTTGACCAAGTTGTTTTTAAACTTTTGGTAAGCGACTGTTTTATGTTTTTAGGATTATCAAAAACTACTGTTCCAATTTCTTTTTTAGATGAAATTGAGAATATTTTTTCAACATTTTTATTATCTTCTTCTCTTCCTTCGTAAATTGATTTGGCATCAATTAATTTATCATCAAAATCGATGAGTCTATTCTTTAGATTTTCTAAGTTCTCACTCTCTGATATGTCCATACCAGATGAATTTTGTCTATTAATAAATATTTGATTTGGTAATGGAATTTCTTTTTTTTCACTTTTAACTCTTATATATGGATTTTCAGCTAACCATTTAGAATTAGTATCAGGATCTAGCAGCCTATTTATGAATGAGCTATTTGCCCCATTCTCAAGCAATCTTCTTACTAAATAGGGTAATAAATCCTTATAGCTTCCAATCGGAGCATAAACGGAGGGATTATTTTTAATTCCCAGAACTTTAGATGCACTTTTATACAAAAGTTCACCCATTCCATATAATCTTTGAAATTCATAATTACAATCTTTTCCAATATGATGAATTGAAGAGATAGTATGTGCATTATGCGTGGCAAATTTTGGAAATATTTTTTTGTTTTTGAATATTTCTTTTGCACAAGCAAGATATGCAATGTCGGTAAGTGATTTTTTTGAGAAGACTGGATATCCTTCATAGCCTGAAACCTGAGCATGTTTAATTTCATAATCCCAGTATGCTCCTTTAACTAATCTAAGATGCATACCATCTCTTTTATCTAAAATTCCATTTAACCAACGAATGACATCAAATGATCTTTTTCCATACGCCTGAAGTGCAATTCCAAACTCTGGCCAGTCTCTGATATTTTTTTCATATGCAAGTTTTTCAATAATATGTAGACTTAAAGAAAGCCTATCTTGTTCTTCCGCATCAATCGTTATTTCAACATCTTTTGATTGAGCATAATTAACTAGTTCTTTTAATTTTGGTAATAATTCAGATTCTATTTGATTAATTTTTCTCATTTCATATCTTGGATGAAGTGCTGAGATTTTTATTGATACTCCATTAGACAAATTTCTTGCAGTATTAATTTTTCCAACTTCATCTATAGCGCTTTTATATGATTCAAAATAATCATCTGCTTGTTGCGGAGTTCTTGCTGCTTCACCAAGCATATCAAAAGAAAATACATCTTTTTCTAAGCCAGACATTTTATTGATGTCTTTAAAATTTCTTCCAATTACAAATTCTTGGCTAAGAATTTGCATGGCCGCAAGTACAGCATTTCTTATTGGCATCTCACCAGATTTTGATACAAGTTCTGATAAAAAGTTATTTGGATTTTCTGACCACTTTGAGGGAGTTTGTACAATTTTTCCAGCAAGCAGCAATCCCCATGTGGATGCGTTTACAAAGATGTTATTAGCTTGATTTAAATGATCTATCCATTTTCCTTCAGATAATTTTTCAGAAATAATAAGATCTCTTGTTTTTTTGTCAGGAATTCTTAACACAGATTCAGCAAGACACATTAAAGCAACACCTTCTTTGTTATCCAGGCCATACTCATTTAAAAATGCATCAAGCTTAGTTCTATCCACCTTGTTTTTTCTACATAACTCAATTATTTTTTGAGCATTTTTAGATATCTCTTTATCTTCTAAGAACTTAGTTTCATCCGACAAACTTAATAAAAGCTTTTCTTCACAAATAAATTTATTTTTTGCCTCAAGCATAGCAACTATTTTAATGTTTAAGCACTAAGTAGCAACTTTGTGATTCTAATAATCTTCCAAAAATACTATGATAGTAATATGAAGGAAGAACTAAAGCTCATTAAAAGGGGCTCTGATGAAATTCTTACGGAGGAAGACCTACAAAAGAAGTTTGAATCAGGAAGGCAACTTATTGTAAAAGCTGGATTTGACCCAACAGCTCCAGACCTTCATTTTGGTCACACAGTCTTGCTTAATAAGTTAAGACATTTCCAAGATTTGGGTCACAAAGTAATATTTTTAATAGGAGACTTCACGGGGAGAATTGGGGATCCATCAGGTACAAATAAGACAAGACCAATTCTTAATTCAGAAGATCTTGTTAAAAACGCTAAGACATATGAAAAGCAAGTTTTTAAAATATTAAAAAAGGAACTTACCGAGGTTAAATTCAATTCAGAGTGGTGTGATGACTTAGGTGCAAATGGATTAATTCAACTCGCTTCAAAATATAATGTTGCAAGAATGCTAGAAAGAGATGACTTTAATAAGCGTTTTACATCAAATAAGAGTATTGCTATTCACGAGTTCCTATATCCTCTTGTTCAAGGATATGATTCTGTAGCTTTAAAAGCAGATGTGGAATGTGGAGGAACTGACCAAAAGTTTAATCTTCTTGTTGGAAGAGAATTACAAAGAGACTACGACCAGGAACCTCAAGTTGTAATTACTGTTCCAATATTAGAGGGTCTAGATGGGGCAAACAAAATGTCTAAATCTCTAGATAACTATATTGCAATTGATGAGGAGCCGAACGAAATGTTTGGGAAAATTATGTCCATTTCTGACGAATTAATGTGGCGATGGTTTGATTTGCTTAGTTTTATTCCCGAGGATGATATTTCTAGTTTAAAAGATGAAATGAAAAACGGTAAAAATCCAAGAGATATCAAATTCATATTAGCTGAAGAACTTGTAGACAGATTTCATAAACAAGGAGATGGTGAAAAATGTAGGGAAATATTTTTAAATAGATTTCAAAAAGGCAATATACCTGATGAAATTGAATCTAAAACAATAGATATTGAGGAAGATTCTATTTTGTTGGTTAATCTATTGAAAGAATCAGGAATGATCGATAGCGTTTCAGAGGGAAATAGATTAATTCAACAAGGAGGAATAAAGATTAATTCAGAAAAAGTTTCGGATTCAAAATTTGAAATAGATAAAGGCACAGAAAATATTTATCAAGTTGGAAAAAGAAAGTTTCTAAAAATTAAGGTATGAATAAAATATTTTTTGTATCAAGCCTTCTAATAATTTTGTCAGCTTGTGTTCAAGATAGCCCAAATATTAAACAAATAGAAAATTTACAATTCTTCATCGATAATAAATCTGATAATAGAGTTAATGAAATTGAATCAGGACTCCAATATCTTGTATTAAAAGAGGGAAGTCCTGATGGATTATCACCAAGCTCAGATCAAATTATTTCTGCTCACTTTCATGGAACACTCACTAATGGTGAGGTTTTTTGGAGTTCTTTGGATTCTGAACCATTAACAATCGAATTATCTAAATTAATCATAGGGTGTCAAAAAATAATTTCATTAATGAAGGAAGGAGACAAATGGAGAGCATTTATAGATCCTACTATGGCCTATGGAGAGGAGGGAAGACCAGGGATACCTTCAAATTCTATTCTTATATTTGATATAGAACTAATCGCAGTTAATTAAATTTTATTAGAGGATTGTAGGTAATTCTGTCAGGTATTTCTTCCGCACCAGGAACCCCTCTAGCTATTAAAAATGGTTTCAATTCTATAATTGCTTTTGGCTCATCATGATGGCCAATATTTGGATGAAGATGATGCACAAAATGTAATTGCATTGAATGAGTTAAATATCTTGGTATGTATTTGAACATATAAAATTTTGAATCCTTATATCTGCCTACCTCAAGACCTTGATGAGGATACCATGAGAAATTTAGGGCTGTGTAAAAAGTACCAATCTTCCTCGGTAAGAACCACAAAAATAGGGTTTCAAGCGGAAAGATAACAACGAGGACCAATTGAACAGATTTTTGTACCCAGCTTACAAGTAATCCACGGCTAAATTTATTTACAAAATTTTTATCACCTTTGTGAACATCATAATATTCCTTATATGCTTTGTCTGGGCCCTGGAGGGTGTACAAAAACACCTCCCATGGATTTTTGCAGCTCACAATACCGTGATCAAAATCTTTTTCAGGGTTATTTGTATTTGCATGGTGCTTCATATGAGTTGCCTGCATTATTGGATATGGATACATCAATGTTATTAGGGATACATGACCGATTAATGTGTCAAGCCACCTCTTTTTTTTATTACCACGAGAATAATTTCCATGTTGAGCTTCATGCGAGGGTAAATAAGCAAGACAAGCGCATATAGAAGCAAGAATAAATCCTACAAACAAAGAAATATAATTATTGATTACCAAAAACCATGTTGATAACCAAACTAATGCTTGGCCAATTCCAATTAGCATCATTTCCCATTGAAATCTTTGAGCGAATTTCCTTGCAACTTCTTTTTCTTTTTCAAAAGAAAATTCTGCAGGTATATTTGAACTATCAAATCTCATATCCAACTACCTCTATATTTTGCTACTAGACCAAATATTAAACCTAATAGATATGGAAACAAATTTATATTAAGCACTGAAATAATTAATGCATTAAAAAGCGAAAATTCGTTAAAGATGCTTCCTAAAAAAATTAATCCAAACCAGACCATGCCCCAATTTTCTATATGAACTGATAATGATTCAACTAATTCCTTCATTTTTGAAAAATAATTATAAATTTGTATTTACAGTCATAACGCTCATGCGTCTGGCTTTACATTTATTATAATCATAATAAATCTTATTACCCAAGCTAATATTTGAAAATCTTTTTAAAAATATGGTGGGCCTGGGAAGACTCGAACTTCCGACCTCTCGATTATCAGTCGAACGCTCTAACCAAAACTGAGCTACAGGCCCTATAACGAATGAGCATTCTACCTTTGAATTAAGATTTGGACAATTAATCTAGTTAGTTTTAATAGACTTATAAAGTGTGAAATATATATAACCTAGTGGAATGGTCATCATATATTCAATTAAAGAATTTATAACTGCTTGAGCATAACCGGCAGGCACAATATTACTAACAATTAAAACTGAAAATAATATTAAAAGAACAAAAACTAAGGTAAACATAAATAACTTAGATCCATGTTCATCAGTTTTTTCCCATGAAGCACCTATCGATTCAAAAACTTTGCTATCTTCAAACATAATATGAGCTGCATATAAAGAAAATCTTGCAGTTAAGTAAATGCCTGGAAGTATTAACAAAAGGAAGCCAAAAGCTGATGCAATAGCGACCAATATATATGCTCCGGCGATCGGAAAAAATTTTGCAAGACCAGCTTGTAATGCATTAATTGGATTTATATCTTGATTGGAGTCAATTGCCATATAGCTTACCCAAAGCCCTCCAATAAGAGAAATTTGCAAGACTAAACCGGTGATGGTAACTAGTCCGATTATTAACCCATTTGATTCAAAAAATCCTAAGAAATCTTCTGGTTGAGTCATTCCTCCTAGAGGCATTATTAAAAAGGCTGACAAACTTTCTATGACTATTATGGGCAAACCTAAAGCTAAAAAATATTTCCAATTTGAAAATGCAAATTCCCAAGAACTTTTAAATTGATTCATATGGCAAT
>SHBF01000006.1 GCA_004212975.1 SAR86 cluster bacterium | reverse complement strand
TATCAGCACCAGCCATGATTCCAAACTCAGAAGCTGCAACAGCTGTGCCTCTATCATTGTGAGGATGCAGGCTCAGGCATATGTCATTTCTATTTTTTAAATTTTTGCTCATCCATTCAATTTGATCGCCATAAATATTTGGAGTTGACATTTCTACAGTAGCAGGAAGATTTATAATAATTTTGTTTTTTGAGACAGGCTTTAGAATTTCTACCACGTTATCACAAACATCTCTTGCATATTCTAGTTCTGTTCCTGTAAAACTTTCTGGAGAATATTCAAATGTCCATTCAGTGTCAGAATTTTCAAGTGCCAATTTTTTAATTAACTCAGCAGCATCAGTTGCTATTTTTTTAACACCATCCTTATCTTGATTAAAAACAACTTTTCTTTGAAGTGTAGAAGTTGAATTATAAAAATGAATAATTCCATTAGATGCACCTTTAAGTGATTCAAATGTTTTAATTATTAATTCTTCTCGAGCTTGAGTTAGGACCTGAATATTTACATCTGAAGGAATTTTTTTATTTTCAATAAGATCTCTTACAAAATCATAGTCAGTTTTTGAGGCTGATGGAAAGCCTACCTCTATCTCTTTGAAGCCAAGCTTACACAATAAGCTAAACATTCTATTCTTTCTCTCAGAACCCATTGGTTCAATGAGAGCTTGATTGCCATCTCTTAGATCTACAGAGCACCAAATAGGGGCTTTCTTTATCGTGTTGCTTGGCCATTCGCGATTAACCAAATCAACTGGCTTATAAGCTGAGTATTTATCTGTTGGGTTATCCATTCTTTATAAAGTTAATGTTATTATGTTATTTATGCTCACTCCAGAAATAAAAACTAATCTTATCTTAAAAGAGATCGGTATCAAAAGATATTCATTAAGATCAAGCAATGATCAATCTCAAAAAAAAAGCTTACATTTCTATAAAAAGGGGCACATTCTAGCATTACTTGATAAACCTTACGAAAATTTTGTTAGAGAACAACAAGACTTATTGATTGCAATATTCAGCTCAACAAAAATTGATAATGGCGAGGAAGTTTTTAAAACAATTAGGTACTCTTCAAACAAGGATTTAAGTAGTGAATTTGAAGAAATGAGTGATCTAAAAATGATAATTATTTTTGGAAATATCTCTTGTGATTTTGATTTCAAAGATGAACACATAATAGCTCCCAAATTAAGTTTATTACTAGCTAACAAAGATTCAAAAAAGGAGCTTTGGCTTCAAATCAAACAAAAATTAAATATATAGTTAATTATGCTCAAAATTTCTTTAATGGATCAGTCTGATTTAGAGTTCGCATATGAAATTGAGAAAGAAGTTAACCCAACCCCGTGGTCAAAAAAAAATTTTTTTTCGTCATATGAGGTAGGCCACAATTCTATTGTATGTAAACATGAAAATAATCTTATTGGGTTTGCAATCTTTTCATTAGTTAAAGAAGAATGTCATCTCTTAAACATAGCAGTCATAAAAAGTTGGCATAGAAAGGGTGCTGGAAGTCTTTTGATGAATACCTTAATAAGACAATCGAAAGTACTAGGAGCAAAGAAAGTTTTTTTAGAAGTCAGATCAAAAAATTATAATGCGATATCTTTTTATAAAAAATATAAATTTGTTCAAGACGCCTTGAGAATAAATTATTATGCTGGAAATAATCCAGATGATGCGGTGATTATGAGTTTAGATATTTAATCTAAAGATTTTTTTCTATACTTTTTTCTATTTCACTTGCCTCAACTTGAGGACCAAAACGTTCTATTACTTGACCGCTTCTATTAACAAGAAATTTTGTAAAATTCCATTTGATTTGAGATGTGCCAGCTACACCTGGTTTTTGTTTTTTTAAAAAATTATAAAAAGGATCTGTTTTTCTACCATTGACATTAATTTTATTCATTATTTTGAAACTTATTCCATAATTTGTGTCACAAAACTCTTGAATCTCTTCATTTGTTCCTGGCTCTTGAAATGCAAATTGATTACAAGGGAAACCTAAAATCTCAAATCCTTTGTTTTGATATTTTCTATAAAGTTTCTCTAGGCCTTTATATTGATATGTAAGGCCGCAATAACTTGCAACATTTACTATCAAAACAATTTGATTCTTAAAGTCTGATAATCGGACATCGTTTAAATCAGCATCTTTAACTGAAAAATTGTAGATTGTTTCCATAATTGCTTTATATGTGTGCGAAAATGTTTGGGTATTATATATGCAATATATAGGTTTTTTAACTAGTAGAAATGAAGATTAAATATTTATGGAAGACATTTAAAGAATTATCTACCGATGATTTGTATGCAATTCTTAATTTAAGGCAAAAAGTTTTTGTCATGGAGCAAGATTGCCCATATATTGATGCAGATTATTCAGATCAAGAAGCATTTCATCTTCTTGGATATGATGAAAAAAATACACTAAAAGCTTACTTAAGAGCCTTTTCGCCGAACATCAAATATAAAGGAGCCTCAATGGGAAGAATTGTTGTTGAGGAGGGTATGAGAAATAAATCTATTGGAAAAGAAATAACAAATATTGGAATTAGGTTTTTAAGTGAGAAATATCCAAATCATGAAATTATTATTTCTGCACAACATAGGCTTAAAAAGTTTTATGAAGGATTTGGCTTTATTGCAAGAGGCGAGATCTACTTGGAAGATGACATTGATCATATACAAATGTATATGCTCTCTAAGTAATTATCCTTTCATCAAATAAAATAGTATTAATTTCCTCAGTAATAAATGGGGCAAATGGATGCACTAACTGAAGAATTTCTTTTAGGAGCGGTCTTAAATTTGATGTTTCTCCACTTTTCTTACATTGTTCGATATAAACATCACAAAACTTATTCCAAAAGAATTCATATATTTCATTAACAGCAAAATCCAGTCTGTAATCGGAAATATTTTTATTTATTTGTTTTTTGGCTTTACTAAACTCGTCATATATCCATTTATCATGATCGTTTTCTGCTTTAAATTTATCTTTTTCATTTGGATATCCATCAATAAATCTTGCAGCATTCCACATTTTGGTACAAAAATTTCTAAATCCTTTTAGTCTTCCAAATTCAAAACTAATATCTTTTGTATGAGTAGCCAAAGAATAAAATGTCATTCTTAGTGCATCTGTGCCATATGATTCTATTCCGTTAGGAAATTGTTTTCTTGTCTTCCTTTCAATTTTTTCAGCAATACCTTCCTGCATCAAATTTGATGTTCTTTTTTCAACAAGATCTTCAATTGAAATACCATATATTAAGTCAATTGGATCAATAATATTTCCCTTAGATTTTGACATTTTTTGACCATTTTCATCTCTGATAAGACCAGTAACATACACATCCTTGAAAGGTATTTTTCCAGTAAATTCAATACTCATCATTATCATTCTAGCTACCCAGAAAAATATAATGTCAAAACCTGTCACTAGAAGAGAAGTTGGAAAGAAACTTTTAAAATCGTCTGTTTTCTCTGGCCAACCAAGAGATCCAAATGGCCAAAGACTTGATGAGAACCATGTATCTAAAACATCCTCATCTTGCTTAAGATCTATTGCATCAAGTTTGTAATAATTTCTTACATCTTGTTCATTTTCACCAACGTAAATATTTCCATTATCATCATACCAAGCTGGAATTCTGTGACCCCACCAAATTTGTCTACTTATACACCAATCCTCAATATTATCCATCCAATTAAAATAGGTCTTTATCCAGTTATTGGGATGAAATTTAATGTTTCCTTTTTTAACTTGCATATTAGCTTTCTCTGCCATTTCAGAAGTCTTTACATACCATTGATGACTCAATCTGGGCTCAATTACAATATTTGAACGCTCACCTCTCGGTATGCTCACGTCATATTCCTCTTCCTTTTCAAGGAGTTTTAACTCAGTTAATTCTTTTATGACTAATTTTCTTACTTTAAATCTATCTAAATTTTCAAATAGTTTCGGTACATTATTATTTGTCCACGCATCTTGATTAAAAATATTAATTGGCTTGAAGTCGTTGATATTTTTAGAAATGTAAACTTTGTTATCTTTCTCATGTAAACAATATTTTTTGCCTATTTCATAATCATTAAAGTCATGAGCCGGTGTTATTTTTAAACAACCAGTACCAAATTCCATATCAACATAATCATCACCAATAATTGGTAATTTTCTCTCAACAAAAGGTAATAGAGCATATTTGCCAATAAGATCTTTATATCTTTCATCATTTGGATTTACTGCAATGGCCATATCGCCAAAAAGAGTTTCAGGTCTTGTTGTTGCTACTGTAATAAATTTATCAGAACTATCTATGGGATATTTTATGTACCATATGGTTCCTTTTTTTTCTTGTCTCACCACTTCAAGGTCTGAAACAGCAGTTTTAAGAGATGGATCCCAATTTACTAATCTATATCCTCTGTAAATCTTTTTATTTCTATAAAGATCAACAAATGCTTTGTTAACAGCCTTAGAAAATTTATCATCAAGAGTAAATCTATATTTGTTCCAATCTACAGTTGAGCCTAATCTTTTGATTTGAGATTGTATTTTTTCTTCTGAAAAATCTTTCCATTTCCATACCTCATGAAGAAATTTTTCCCTGCCAAGATCTTTTCTATCAATATTTTTTTTGGAGAGATTATTTTCCACAACCATCTGAGTTGCAATTCCAGCATGATCAGTGCCAACTTGCCAATGAGCTTTCTTACCTGACATGTGATTATATCTGGTGTAAAAGTCCATAATCGCATATTGGAAACTGTGGCCCATATGGAGAGTTCCCGTAACATTTGGCGGAGGTATTACCTGTGAAAAAGATTCCTTTGAACTTTTATTTGATACTACCTCATTCGACCAAATTTCAACCCACTTTTCCTCAACTTCAGTAGGGTTGTACCTTTTGTCCATTACTTATTTATTATTTAAGTTTTTTATTTAATATTAAGTCACATATCAAAGGAACAGGTCTTCCAGTTCCACCTTTTGGAGAACTTGACCATGCAGAGGCTGCAATATCCATGTGCGCCCATTTAAAGTCTTCTGCAAACTTTGATAAAAATGCAGCAGCATGAATTGTACCTGCTTCTCTACCACCACCAATATTTGCTAAATCAGCAAAATTAGTTTTTGTACAAGACTTATACTCATTCCATAATGGTAATTGCCATGCTCTGTCACCAGTTTCCTCACCAGACTCAATTATCTTATCAGCAAGAAACTGGTTATTTGCCATAACGCCGCTAGCATGACTTCCTAAGGCAATCACTACAGCACCAGTAAGTGTTGCCATATCAATTACATAGGAAGGCTTATATCTTCCAACATATGTCAACGCATCTGCCAAAACCAATCTTCCTTCTGCATCAGTATTAAGAATTTCAATTGTTTGACCTGACATAGAAGTTACTACATCTCCTGGTTTTGTTGCTCTAGCAGAAGGCATATTTTCAGCACATGCCATAATACCAACCACATTTACGTCTGCTTTAATTCTTGCCAGCGAACACATAACACCAAAAACCGTTCCTGCTCCACACATATCCCATTTCATTTCATCCATACCAGAACTTGGCTTTAACGAAATACCACCTGTATCAAAAGTAATACCTTTTCCAACTAAGGCTACTGGCTTTTCATTTTTTTTGCCGCCGTTATATTCAATGATTATCATTCGAGGAGGTTCATCACTTCCCTTCGATACGCTCAGATAAGAGCCCATTTTTAATCTAGCAAGATCTTTCTCATTAAGTGATTTAACTTTTAAACCTGAGTAATTTTTAACAGTATTTTTTACTATTTTTTCTATAAGTTTTGGTGTTGCATGATTTGCAGGCAAATCACCAAGATGTTTAGCAGTATTTACTCCTTCGCCAACTGAAAATCCTCGTGCAACAGCAATTTTTGCTTTTTTGGTATCAGATGAAGATAGCTTTGCAGTAATTATGGTGACATTTCTTAACGAAACTTGGCTTGAAATTATGTCTTTACCAATTTTTTCAGTTTTAGCTGTTTTATTTTTTGTTGTAGAAAAAATATAAGCTCCTGATTCAATAGATCTTGAGATTGTTTCTAGAAACCAAAACTTATCTTTACCTTCCGGGTAATTTTGACCATCAAGTACCGCAAGATTTTTACAACCAATTGAATTTGCAATTTTTGCAATGTATTTATACTTGTTCAACCATAGGTATATGTCATCTTTTTCATTGAGGTCATTTATAAGAAGAATTTTTTTTGCTTTAACCCCTCCTAATGAAGAGATAAGATGATTTTGATTAGAGGGACTAATTGAATCTTTAATTGATCTAGAGATATAACCATTAGATTTTTTATCTAATTCTTTAAACTCAGTAGAAGCGAATATCTTTTTATTAACTGGAATAACAAGCAACTCGGTTAATACATTAGATAAAACTCCATCGCTAACATTTTTTAGAGTTATATTGTTCAGAACTTTATATGTCATTTTAATATCTCCTTTTTAATTCAATACTGGTAAGATGTTTATTGTAATGCATCAGAGTTCGCAAGGCATATATAAAAAGAACATTCTTTTAAAAAGCTTAAATCTTGAAGTTCTGCTGTCTTCAACTGGAGTTTTTTTAATTTTCTTTTTTTTGGTTGTTGGCTCAAGGTTTGTTGGTTATTTTGAGCAAGCATCCGAGGGCCTAATCGACCCTAGCCTTATCTTCAAAGTAGTAATACTAAGGTTCCCAGACTTTGTAACATTATTATTACCATTATCTTTTTTTCTAGGAGTTGTAATTACAATTAGTAGATTATATTCAGATAGAGAAATTTATGGCTACTTTGCAGGAGGTCTTTCTAATAATGACCTAATAAGATATTTACTTCCACAATCAATTGTTTTCTTTTTTATAACATTATCCCTAAGTGTATATATAGCGCCTTATACGAAAGAATTATCCAAAGAGATTCTTACTCAAGACACAATTCAAGAGCAGTTTGAATCAGTCAAACCAAATGAATTATTTTCTTTTAATGAAAATGAAGGATTTATTTATATCGAAGACAAAAAAAGTAATATTTTAGAGGACGTAGTTATTTTTATGCCAAATGATAACTACTCGTCTTTAATTATCTCAGAAAAACTTGAATACGAAGATTTGTCTTCAAAGATGGACTTAGATTTTAAAGATGGAGTTTTATATCAAGATATTTTTAATCAAAGTTCATCTTTAGTTTCATATTTTGGAGAGTTATCTATTCCAGTTGATAATTCTAAAAACTCTATTTCAGGGTTATCATTTAGTAAATTATTTGATTTTTCAATCAAGTCTTCAAAATCTCAAAACCAGTGGAATTTATCCATACCATTAACAATTTTTATTCTATTAATTTTTGCTGTAAATTTTTCCAAAGTAGAACCGCGGCAAGGAAGACTTTCCGTATTAGTACCATCTATTTTTATATACATACTATATTTAAGCTTATTGATTTTGGCTAGAGACTCTTTTGATGGAAGCTTAACCTCCTCTCAAAACAATATCTGGTATGTGCACCTGACTTTTTTGTTATTTGCAATATTTTTAGTAATTAGAAAAAATTTAAATACTAATATTCGAACTATTTATACATTCTTTAATAATAATTTTGTAAGAGTTTTTATATCTTTATTAATATTTTTAATTTTTTTATGGGTGCTAGGATGATAAAGATATTTAATAAATATTTAATAAAAAGATCATTTTATTTTTCACTGAGTATTTTATTGATTTTTGGATTATTGGACTCAATATTTATTCTTATTTCTGAACTAGAAAAAAACTCATCAGATTACACCTTCCTCCACATATTGAAGTATGTAATTTTTTCAATGCCTCATAATTTACTTGATTTTGTTCAAGGTGCTTGTTTATTAGGAGTAATGCTTTCGCTTGGAATGTCTCATGAGGAGGGAAATCTTAATGTATTGAGGTCTGCAGGCAAGTCTCCACTTGAAATAGTATTTACAAGTTCAATAGGAGCCCTAATTCTTGTTTTATCAATGCTAGCACTAGACGAAATAGCGTTTAGGAAATTATATGTAAACGAAGAAGCTGAAAGAAATATTCTATTAAATAAAGAAATAAATTATGGAGATGAAATTAATTGGATTAAATCAGGAAACTCATTTTTGGGTTTTGAAAACATCGTAGATGAAAAAATTTTTAACGTTAACTTTATTAAGCTTCAAGATAAAGAAGTTATTTATTCTGTAAAATCTGATGTTGCAACTATCAGTAACAATAAAATTATTTTTGACAAGGAGTCTACATATAAAAGTTTTATAGATAATGTTGATAAAAAGGATATTGAATTTTTTGAGATTCCAATTCAATCAAAAATTACTTTTAGCAATATTAAACATCTTGGATTATTTGAACTAAATTTTTATAGACAGATATTTGATGGCAGCACAATTAAGAAAGATATTTTATTTAAGTCTCATATAGATAAGTCCTTTTATAATAAAATTTTCTTACCAATTTCATCTTTAATCTTAATATTATTTTTTGGGTCATTTATATTCACTTCACTGAGAGACTCTACAATTGGAAATAGGGTGGTTGTATCTGTAGTAGGAGCTTTTATATATCAATTAATTCAAGACTTATCATCAGGTATATTTATTTCATATGGATTAACGACAATCTTAGGAATTATTCTTCCCTCAGTTTTACTGATAGTAGCAAGTATGATTTCTTACAAAAAGATTTAAATTTTTTTATAAGAAGTTTTAGATAAATAATCACTCAAAGATAAATTATCTTTTGAGAAATATATTAACGCTAAAGGCAGTCCTGCTAATAAAATTGTAAAAATATTAGAAAAAAACCTAATACTTACTTTTTTCAATGTTATTTCGCCACCATCTGTACTATATATCTCAAAATTCCAAACAGCCATACCTAATGTCTTACCACCATTCATCCAGAAATAACCATAAAAAATCCATGTACTCAAAATAACAAGTAATGGTCCAACCCATTTTATCTGAATAATGCCTCCATTGATCCATACAGCAAATGATCCAACAGCAAACCAAACTCCTAACAATAAAAATAAATCGTATACAGATGCAGCGATTCTTTTAATAGGAAATACGATATACGATTTATCATTCATTTTGTTATAGTACTAAATAATTAAAAAAAATAAATTGATATGAATACAACAACCGATTTTTTAGGACATCCAAAGGGTTTGTTTGTATGTTTTGCAACAGAGATGTGGGAAAGATTCTCCTATTATGGTATGAGAGCTCTCCTAATATTGTATTTAACAAAGCATTGGGAGTTCACAGACGCTACAAGTTATTTAATTTATGGAGCATATACTTCCCTGGTATATATCATGCCAGTCTTTGGTGGTATGCTGGCTGATCAAATTTTAGGTTCAAAAAAAGCAGTTACTTATGGTGCGATACTATTGGTGTTTGGTCATTTAGGAATGACAGTTGAGAGTAATGAGCAAATATTTTACTTATCACTTGCTTTAATAGTTTCTGGCGTAGGGTTTTTAAAACCTAATATATCTACCATGGTTGGAGCATTGTATGAAGAGGGTGATCCTAGAAGAGATTCAGGCTTTACTATTTTTTATATGGGTATAAATATAGGAGCTTTTACTGCAACTCTTTTATGCGGTTATTTAGGAGAGCAAGTGGGATGGGCGTATGGATTTGGTGCAGCAGGAATTGGAATGCTATTTGGGCTAATTATTTTCTTGTGGGGCCAAAAATATCTGGAAGGTCTTGCTGAGCCACCATCAAATAAATATCTACAAAAGATGAATGGAATAAGCTATGAGTCTTGGGCCTATATTTCAGGTATTTTTATGGTTTTGGTTACTTGGTTTTTAGTTCAAAACTCGCAACTAGTTGGTCAACTTTTGGGTGGTTTTGGAGCTATTTTTATCGGAGCATGGTTATTGTATGCACTATTTAGATGTGCTCCTGATGAGAGAGATCGATTAATTGTTGTTGGGATATTAATATTATTTTCTTTGATTTTTTGGGCGCTTTTTGAGCAAGCAGGCTCATCTTTAAATATTCTTACAGATAGAGGTGTAAACAGAGTAATATTTGGTTGGGAAGTTCCAGCATCGATGTTTCAATCTTTGAATGCTGGCTTTATTTTTACTATAGCGCCAATATTTGCAATGCTTTGGATAGCACTTGCAAAAAGAAACATGGAACCATCCACACCAATTAAATTTTCAATCGGTATTATTTTTGTTGGACTAGGTTTTTTAGCTTTGGTTTATGGTATGAGATCATCTGAGGGTCTTCAAACAGGAGTCTTTTGGATAATATTGATTTATCTTCTGCATACCCTAGGTGAGTTATGTTTATCTCCTGTTGGATTGTCATCAGTGACTAAATTATCACCTCAAAGAATTGTTGGGTTTATGATGGGAATGTGGTTTTTTGCATCAGCAGCTGGAAATTATGTTGCTGGATTAATTGCTAGAGCAACAGCATCAGACTCGTCTGGAGTATCAAATGATGTATTTGATCTTACTCAAAAACAATCATTTATGGATGTTTATACTGATGTTGGTTTGATGGCAATTGGTTGCGGAATATTTTTAGCTATATTAAATCCTATTCTTAAAAAGTTAATGCATGGCGCCAGCTAAAGGAAAAAAAGATCCTGTTAAAAAGAATATGGATAAGTTCCATAAACCAAAAACCCATAAAGATAAAACAAAATATGATAGAAAGAAAAAATCTAAAGACTTTGATTCAAATTAATTAATATCTTTTCGTAAATATCTTTTAATTTCCATAGATCAATAACACTCACACGCTCATCAATTTGATGAATAGATTTATTTACAGGCCCAAGTTCAACAATTTCGGTATTCATTGCTGCAACAAAACGACCATCAGATGTACCACCTTTTGCATTTAATTCGGGTTTATATCCAGTTATTTCCTCTGATGAATCACAAACAATATCTTTGAAAAAATTATCTTTCGTATAGTAAGGATTGCCATTTAAGTCCCAGCTTAATTCATAATCTAATTCAAGATCTTTTAATATTGATTCAAATTCAAATTTGAGACTATCTTCAGTTGACTCAGTTGAAAATCTAAAATTAAATGTTAACTCTAGCTCACCCGGAACTACGTTATGTGCTCCAGTACCTGAACTTATGTTAGATATCTGAAAACTTGTGGGATCAAAAGCTTCATTTCCATCATCCCAAACCTTATTTTTTAATTTTGAAATTAAATCACCTGATAATAATATTGGATTAATAACTTTTTCAGGATAAGCAACATGTCCTTGTTTGCCGAAAATTTTTAGGCAACCACCTAAGGAGCCTCGTCTGCCAATTCTTGCACAATCTGCAACTTTTTCACTTGAAGTAGGCTCACCAACTAAACAAAAATCAATAATTTCATTATCTTCAATCATTTTTTCAATAATTTTATCTATAAATCCATCTTTTGATGTGCCTTCTTCATTTGAGGTGAGTAAGATAGCTAATTTAAAATTAAGTTTTTCATTTGCATTAATAAAATCTTTTGCTGCTTCAACAAAAGCAGCTACTGAGGATTTCATATCTGCAGCGCCTCTACCATATAGAAAATCTCCATCAATTGTTGCTGAAAAGGGAGGATAGCTCCATTTATCTTCTGGCCCACTAGGCACAACATCGGTATGGCCTAAATAACAAAAAAGCTTTCCAGAATTTCCTATAGTTGCATATAGATTTTCAACATTTTGATAATTAATTCTTTTGCATTTGAAATTAAGTTTATTTAGTTCATCCTCAATAAGATCAAAGCAACCCATATCAGATGGAGATATGGACTTTATTCGTATTAATCTTTGAAGTAGCTTAATCATTTTTATGAAGTATTTTATTTAAAGAAGATTTAGATTTGTTATTTTTTGCAACCACTTTTCCAGATAATGAGTCACGCATTAAAAGAAGGTTTGATTTACCAGATAGTTCTCTAGCCTTAACAATAATCTCTTTATTATTATCCTTCTCAATAACATTTATTTTAGTACCCGCAGTAACATATAGTCCAGCCTCAACTGTGCAGTTATCACCTAGGGAAATCCCAATTCCAGAATTTGCACCTAAAAGACAATTTTTACCAACAGAAATTTTAGTATCATTCCCTCCTGATAAAGTTCCCATTGTGCTTGAGCCTCCACCAAGATCAGAATTATCGCCAATAATTACTCCTGCAGATATCCTACCTTCGATCATAGCTTTACCAAGGGTTCCCGCATTAAAGTTCACAAAACCTTCATGCATAATTGTTGTCCCTTCACTCAAGTATGCTCCAAGCCTTACTCTACTTGCATCAGCAATCCTTACTTTCTTAGGAATAATATAATCTGTTAGACATGGAAATTTATCTAGTGACCTGATAAATAAATCATTATTTCTACATTTTGACTCATTTAATTTGCCTTCTATTTCATAAATTGAAATAGGTCCTTTGTTTGTCCATGCCACATTTGGCAAGCATTCAAATAATCCATCTAAATTAATGGTATTTGGCAAAACAAATTTGTTTGATATTAAATGCAGTTTAAAATATGCGTCAGAAACTTTATTTATTGGTTTATCGAGATCATTCTTTGTCCATTCAAGTTTTATTATTTCTTGAGTACCTGATGTAATTTGAAGGATTTTGTAATCAGTTTTTTTTTCACCAAATTCTATATTTGGAAAATATACATCAAGCATTTGACCTGACTCCGATATAGTTGCAATACCTTCTCCATGGATCTTCATTTTTAAACCACTTTTTTTAATTTTGAAACAATTTTTTTAATCTTATAATTCGGAACCAGTTTTTTGTTGAAATTTTCAATTTCAAAAGTATCTTCAACTCTCTCACCTAGAGTATTAATTCTTGCAGAGTGAATTGAAACCTTATTTTCAAAAAATACCTTTGCAATATTAGCTAGCAAACCGGAACTGTCAACTGTTTCAACAGTAATTAAATTTCTATTTTTGTCAAAATTAATAGATTCATTAATTTTTATATTTTTTTCAAATCTCATATTTTTTTTCTTTAGTAGTTTCATTTCATAGACCCCATCTTCTTTATTGAAATTTTTTTCAATTTTTGAACAAAGATCAATCAACTCAGATTTGTTAAGGGTTCTATCATGTCGAGAATATTTAGTAATAAAAGTATTTGCTGCAAGTTTATTACTCTCTGATGAAAAAATATTTGCATCTATTATTTCAAGACCGCTATGCTCAAGTATCCACACTAATTTATAGAAAAGTCCTGGTGAATCTTCAACTTTTACAAATATTTCTATTAGATTATCAAATTTTCTTTTACACCCAACAATAAGTTTATTATTTTTATTTTTTATAATTAACTCTGACTGCCATATAAGAGACTCTGATGAATGTTTATTGAAGTAACTGTCTTCAAAATTTTTAAAATGTTTCTTTATTAACAGCTTTTCATCTTTATTTTTAAAATTATTAATAACATTTTTTTGTCTATCAAGAGATATTTGAGAAGATGCCTTTAAGGGCTTTTTATTAATCTTTGATCTTGTAAGTAAATAAAGATCTCGCAATAGTTGATGTTTCCAACCATTCCATAATGCAGGATTTGTTGCTCTAATATCATTGATTGTAAGCAGATATAAATAGTTAAGTTTTTCATCTTGCTTAACCTCTGCTAAAAATTCACTAACTGTATTTGGATCGGTAATATCTTTTTTTTGAGATATGGATGACATTATTAGATGTTTTTTAACAAGCCAAGATATTAAACTTGCATCTGTATTAGACATTCCTAGTCTTTTTGCAAATCTGAAACTTGATTTTGCACCAATTTCTGAGTGATTTCCTCCTTTGCCTTTGCCAAGATCATGAAATAAACCTGCAATATACAGAATTTCTATTTTTGGTAATTTATTTATTAATTCATGCTCTAACTCAAACCCAGGTTGCTTATTTAATTTCATTTGCCTCATGTTTCTGACAACTTTAAATGTATGTTCATCCACTGTGTAAACATGAAATAAATCAAATTGCATTTGACCTATGACACTATCAAACTCAGGAATATAATTTTGCAACACTCCTAACGATTTCATTGTTCTTAGTATTGAGGATAGATTGTATTTAGATTTGAGTATTTCTAAAAATTGATTGGCATAGTGCTCGTTTCTTCTGAACTCCTTATCAATTAAACTTATATTTTTCCTAATTAGAGACTTAGTTTCAGTATCAATCGAATTTATAATTTTGCTCTTGCCAATTTCAATAAATATTTCAAATATCAAGCTTTTATTATTTTTAAGGTTAATATTTTGAATACCAATTTTATTTTTATATTTATGAATACCTTCAATTTTTTTAAAAAAATTCTTTCTGGGATACTTTTCATTATATTTTTCGTAAACAATTTCATTGAAATATGAAAGTGAAGAAGCCATTTCATAAAATTTTTTCATCATCATTTCTACAGACTTCTTTGTAGTTCTTTTACCAAGTTTTGCTTTTTTAGAGATTTCAATCTGAGCTTCAAAATCTAATCTATTTTTATTTGTGGATATGTTAGTGGCAAATCTTAAAGATTTAATAAAGTTATATGCATCAATTGCATTATTTAGCTCTCCATTGAATATTCTCGACTTTGAAATTTCATTAACTGATTTCAAATCAAAACAATGCTGAAGAATCCATAATGCAGATTGAAAATCTCTAAGTGTTCCAGGAGATTCTTTTAAATCAGGCTCTAAATTATAAGCTGTCGAAAAAAATTCACTATGTCGTTGTTGTTGCTCAACATATTTTGCATTATAGAAATTATTTTTAGTCCAAATTGTTGATAAAGCATAATTAATTTTTTTATCCATTTCATTTGTTGAGATGATAGGGCGCCTTGTTAAATAAGACGTATATTCTTTTAAATCTGATTTTGATATTTTTTTAATGTCTGAAATTGTTCTAACGGAATGACCAACCTTATATCCTTGATCCCATAAAAAAGAAATAAATTCTTCAAGGTTTTTAAAATCTTTTGGTTTATTTTTTTCCACAATTGATATGTCAATATCAGATATTGGAAAAATTTCTTTTCTACCAAAACCCCCGTTGGCATATATAACGAAATTTTTATCAAGTTTTAGTTTTAGAAATTTATTTTTAATTTCTTTTTCAACTTCGTTGGTATATTTCTTAAGAAATTTATTAACCTTTGATGGTTTTAAATAAATTTCTGGAAAGTTTTTATAGAATTCATTATTAATTCTTGAAACCTTATCTTTCATTAAAATTCGTCATTTCTTTTTGTTAAAATTTCGGAACCGGTTTTGGTCACTGCAATGGTATGCTCCCATTGAGCAGAGTTTCTTCCATCTTTAGTTTCTACCGTCCATCCATCATTGAGAGTTTTGCAGTATTTTTTACCTTGATTAATCATTGGTTCTATAGTGAAACACATGCCTTCTTTTAGCTGTATACCTGTTCCAGGCTTTCCATAGTGAAGGATCTGAGGTTCTTCATGATAAATTTTTCCGATACCGTGACCGCAGTAGTCCTCAACAACACTATAGTAATTTCTTTCGGCATGTTTTTGGATGGCATTTCCAATGTCTCCAAGATATGCGCCTGGTTTTACAGCCTCGATACCTTTGTAAAGACATTCTTTGGTGATTTGAACTAATCGTTGGTTATGTGGAGCACACTTACCAACAAGAAACATCTTTGATGTATCTCCATGCCACCCATCTTTTATAACTGTCACATCAATATTAAGAATATCTCCATCTTTAAGAAATTTCTCATTGTTAGGTATGCCATGACAAATAACCTGATTTATGCTCGAGCAAATAGTTTTCGCATATCCTTTGTACCCAACATTTGCTGGTATGGCGTTTTGAACATTAACAATATGATCATAACAAAGCTTATCAAGCTCACCAGTAGAAACTCCAGGTTTAACAAAGGGTGTAATCATTTCAAGAACTTCAGCCGCTAATTTGCCAGCTATTCTCATTTTTTCAATGTCCTCAAAATTTTTTATCGAAATATTCATTTTTTTTCATTTTTGTATAGACATTAGATAACTTAATCTATAAAGTACAATTTTAATGTCAGCCTATAATTTTAGCTCATTAAAACAAAAAAATTCTTTTAATAGTCTCCATAAAACTTTCTCTAAATTTAACCTTTCCAAGGTGCAATTCTAATGTCATTCAAAGCCATATTAGCATTTGAAGACGGTAGTGTATTCCATGGAAAGGGGTTTGGGAAAGAAAAATATGATGTTGGTGAGCTTGTATTTAATACATCTATGACAGGCTACCAAGAAATTGTTACAGATCCCTCATACAAAAAACAAATAATTACTTTCACACATCCACATATTGGAAATACTGGTATAAATAAGGAAGATAATGAATCAAAAACTATTCATGCCTCAGGAATGGTAGTTAAAAACTTTTGTGACAAACCAAGTAATTGGAGGTCAAAATCCACTTTAGGCGAATTTTTAAAAAAAAATGAAGTTATAGGGATATCAGACGTTGATACAAGGGAAATAACAACAATTTTAAGAGAAAAAGGAGCAATGAATTGTTGTATTGCATCGCTTTCAGTAATTTCTGATAAAGAAGCTGTTGCAAAAGCAAAGGCATTTGAAGGTCTAAAAGGAATGGATTTAGCAAAAGTTGTCTCCACAGATAAAGAATATAAATGGAATGAGGGAGTTTGGCCCGAGAATAATAAATTTAATGATGAATATCCTGTAATAGCATACGACTATGGTATTAAGGAGAATATATTAAGACTTTTATGTGAGCACGTTGGATCTGTAAAAGTTGTAAATGCCAAAACTCCATTTGAAGAAATTATTAAATATAATCCAAAAGGTATATTTTTATCTAATGGTCCGGGAGATCCTGAGCCTTGTGATTATGCTATAGAAAACATTAAAAAATTTCTTGAAAATAAGACTCCAATTTTTGGTATCTGTCTTGGTCATCAATTATTAGCTCTTGCTGGTGGAGCTAATACTTACAAAATGAAATTTGGTCATCATGGAGCAAATCACCCTGTTCAAGACATGGCTTCCAAAGATGTTTTTATTACTAGCCAGAATCATGGCTTCGCAGTAGATGAGAACACTTTACCAAAAAATATTAAAGTTACTCATGTATCTTTATTTGATAAATCACTTCAAGGCATTGAATTTATTGATAGGCCAGCATTTAGTTTCCAAGGACATCCTGAGGCGAGTCCTGGCCCTCAAGAGATACAAATACTTTTTGAAAAATTTAGTTCTATAGTAAAAGAGTATGCCAAAACGTAAAGATATTTCTTCAATTTTAATAATAGGTGCGGGTCCAATCATTATTGGGCAAGCATGTGAATTTGATTATTCTGGTGCACAAGCATGCAAAGCGCTCAAAGAAGAAGGATTTAGAGTAATTTTAGTAAATTCTAATCCCGCAACTATAATGACTGATCCACTATTAGCTGATGCAACATACATTGAACCAATTCATTGGGAATCTGTAGAAAAAATAATTGAGAAGGAAAAGCCAGATGCAATCTTACCAACTATGGGAGGACAAACTGCTTTAAACACCGCCTTAACTTTAGATAAAAAAGGCGTCCTTAAGAAACATAATGTTATCTTGATTGGGGCGAATAGAACTGCAATTGATAAAGCTGAAGATAGACAACTTTTTGATGAAACTATGCAGTCAATTAATTTGGAAACACCCGTATCTGGTATTGCTCATTCAATGAGTGATGCGTTAAAAGTTCAAGAAAAAATAGGATTTCCATGCATCATAAGACCCTCATTCACTATGGGTGGAACTGGCGGGGGGATTGCTTATAACATCTCAGAGTTTAAATCTATATGTGAGAAAGGGCTCGAATTATCACCAACAAATGAACTCTTAATTGACGAGTCTTTAATTGGATGGAAAGAGTACGAAATGGAAGTTGTCAGAGATTGTGAGGATAATTGTATAATCGTTTGCTCAATCGAAAACTTAGATCCTATGGGAATCCATACTGGAGATTCAACAACCATAGCTCCTGCTCAGACCCTTACTGATAAAGAATATCAGATCATGAGGAATGCATCTTTTAAAATTTTAAGAGAAATCGGTGTAGATACAGGTGGGTCAAATGTTCAATTTGCAATTAATCCAGATAATGGAAAAATGGTTGTAATCGAGATGAATCCAAGAGTGAGTAGGTCTTCTGCTCTAGCATCAAAAGCAACTGGATTTCCAATCGCAAAAGTTGCAGCGCTTTTATCTGTAGGTTATACCCTTGATGAACTAAAGAATGATATTACTGGAGGATTAACCCCAGCATCTTTTGAACCAAGTATTGACTACATCGTTACAAAAATACCTAAATTTGCTTTTGAAAAGTTTCCTCAAGCAAGTCCAAAACTTACAACACAAATGAAGTCAGTTGGAGAGGTGATGTCTATTGGATCAAACTTTCAAGAATCATTTCAAAAAGCTCTATGTAGTATGGAGGAAGGATTAAACGGATTAAACTCATTAAGAAACAATGGATCTTTTCCATCAGATGACGAAATAAAAAGTGAGTTAACAATTCCAGGCCCAAAAAGAATTTTTTATGTGGCTGATGCAATGAGAAAAGGTTGGGATCTAAACAAAATATATTCACTGACAAAAATCGATTATTGGTTCTTAGATCAAATTAAGGAATTAATTGATATTGAAGATGAGTTAAAAGAAAATAATATTTCAAATCTATCCAAAGAGTATTTACAAAATGTTAAAGAGAAAGGATTTTCTGACAATAGAATAGCTGAGTTGCTTGATACAAATGAATCAAAAATAAGGCAAATCAGGAAAAAAAATAATGTAATACCAATTTTTAGAAGAGTTGATACTTGTGCAGCAGAATTTGCTACATCAACATGCTACATGTATTCGTCTTATGGAGGCAGTTGTGAGAGCAACCCTACCGAAAATAAGAAAATTCTTGTACTTGGGAGTGGCCCTAATAGAATTGGCCAAGGAATTGAGTTTGATTACTGTTGCGTTCATGCATCAATGGCGATGCAGGAAGAGGGATATGAATCAATAATGGTGAATTGTAACCCTGAAACTGTTTCAACTGACTATGATGTTTCTAATAGGCTGTATTTTGAGCCAATCACCTCAGAAAAGATCTTGGATATCATTGATATTGAGAAACCAGAAGGAGTTATTATTCAGTTTGGAGGCCAAACACCCTTGAAACTCGCAGATATTTTATCTGAAAATGGAGTAAATATTTTAGGCACAAACGTTGATGCAATCGATAGGTCCGAAGATAGAGAAAGATTTCAAGAATTAGTAAATAAATTAAATTTAAAACAGCCCTCAAATGCTACTGCAAAAAATGTTGAGGAAGCACTTGCAAAAGCTGATGAAATTGGATTTCCAATTGTTGTAAGGCCATCTTATGTATTAGGTGGAAGGGCAATGCAACTCGTTAATAATTTAAAAGAGCTAAATCAGTACTTAAATGAAGCAGTAGAAGTTTCTAATAGTAAACCTATTCTTTTAGATAGTTATCTTACAGACGCTATTGAAGTTGATGTAGATGTTGTATCAGATGGAAAAAATATTGAAATTGGTGGGATATTACAACATATTGAACAAGCTGGAATTCATTCTGGAGATTCCGCATGCTCTCTACCGCCCTATAGCTTATCAAGTAAAGTACAAGACATCATGAAAGATCAAGCCATTGATATAGCAAAAGAATTAAAAGTTATAGGATTAATGAACATTCAATACGCTGTCAAAGACGAAAATGTTTTTATTATTGAAGTTAATCCTCGGGCATCAAGGACCGTTCCCTTTATTTCCAAAGCAATAGGTCACTCTCTTGCAAAAGTAGCCTCCAAAGCAATGATAGGCAAAAGTTTAATACAACAAAAATTTTCTTCAAAACTTCCAAAAGATCTTTCTTTTGTAAAAGAAGCTGTGATGCCGTTTGATAAATTCCCTCATGTCGATCCCATTCTTGGTCCTGAAATGAAATCAACAGGTGAAGTTATGGGCATTGGTCCAAATTTTGGTGAGGCATATGCAAAAGCTCAAAAAGGAGCTAACAAGATTCTTAGACGATCTGGTGTGGTATTTATAAGTGTGAAGGCATCAGATAAAAAATATCTTGATAAATTTGTACCTGAAATAATAAATGCTGGATTTGAAATTGTAGCAACATCCGGAACTTCCGAATATATTCAAAAACTTGGCTTTGATGTAAAAACCATCAACAAGGTAACTGAGGGAAGGCCTCACGTAGTAGATAGCTTGCTTAATAATGATATTGACTTGGTGATCAACACAACAGAAGGCTCACAATCAATTGAAGATTCAGCATCAATTAGACAAAGTGCTTTAAGAAACAAAATTTTCTGTACAACAACAATGTTTGGCGCGTTTGCAATTATCGATGCATTCAAAAGCAAAGAAGACAATTGGACTTACAGCACGTTACAAGAAATAAATAATTGATTCATTAAAATTGATATAATGCTTGCATGAGCAGAGTACCTATTACCAAAGATGGAGAGATTTCTATAAAAGAAAAGCTTTCAAATCTTAAGTTCGTTGAAAGACCTCAGATATCTCAAGCTATTGCCGAAGCAAGAGCACATGGAGATCTTAAAGAGAATGCTGAGTATCATGCTGCAAAAGAATTACAGGGTTTAGTAGAGGCCAAGATAAATGAGATGGAAAGCGCATTAGCTAATGCTCAGGTAATTGATGTAAAAGAAATTCCTGAAACTGGCAGGGTTATTTTTGGTTCAACAATTAAAGTTTATGACATCGAGAAAGATAACGAAGTCGTTTATAAAATTGTTGGGAATCTTGAGTCTGATCCCGAAAAAGGACACATATCAATTGATACCCCAATTGCAAAGGGATTGGTTGGTAAGTTTGTCGATGACGAAATTAAGATTAATACTCCGTCAGGTGACCTTCACTACGAAATCATAGAAGTTAAACACATCTAACTTTATGCACGCAGACAATTGGGCTCAAAAGGCAAAAGAAAAGGGTTATCGTTCAAGAGCTGTCTTTAAATTAGAAGAAATTTTAAAAAAAACAAAAATAATGAATTACTCAAATGTTCTTGATCTTGGGTGCTCTCCAGGAGGATGGTCAGAATACATAATCAAAAAATTTCCAACTTCAAAAGTTTATGCAATTGACGTCATAGATATGGAACCAATAGACGGAGTTACCTTTTTCAAAGATAGTATCGAAAATTTAAATAATTTAGAAGAAATATTAAAATTAAAAGGTTGTTTTAAACTTGTAATTTCAGATATAGCCCCAAACTTAAGTGGCATAAGTGCAGTTGATAGTGAAAATATTCTTAATTTGAATATGCTTACTGTTAAGATTGCTAATGATTTTTTAGATTCAAGCGGCTCAATGATAATGAAAACTTTTCAAAATAGTAACTTAAAAACTTTGCGAAAAAATATGGAATTATATTTTAAGTTAGTTCAAACTTATAAGCCTGCTGCTTCAAAAAAACAATCAGGTGAAATTTACCTGTATGGAGTAAAATAAGATATGAATAGTTTTATGAGAAATTTAGTTGTATGGGTGGTTCTAGGATCTCTCATGGTTTATGTTTTTAATAACATTGAGAATTCATCAGCAAGAGAACAGATTAGTTATAGCCAGTTTAAACAAGAAGTTTTATCAGACAGAGTTGCTAAGGTAGTCTATAAAGGTGATCAAATGACTATTACTGGCGATCGTTTAGATGGTTCAAAATTTGAAACTACTCATCCTATTTTTAAGAGAGATGAAGCAGTCGAAAATGCAATTGAAGAAAACGGCATTATTGCTGTTTATGAAAAAATAGAACAACCCTCATTATTTTCTCAATTACTTGTTGGAGCATTTCCGATAATTCTTTTGTTAGCAATATTTTTCTTTTTTATGCGTCAGATGCAAGGTGGCATTTCTGGAAAGGGTGGACCTATGTCTTTTGGTCGAAGTAAAGCTAAATTAATGGAGGGCGGAAAAGTCAAAACTACATTTAAGGACGTTGCAGGTTGTGAAGAAGCTAAACAAGATGTTCAAGAACTTGTAGACTTTCTTAAAGATCCAACTAAATTTCAGAAACTTGGTGGTAAGATTCCAAGAGGTGTCTTAATGGTTGGTCCTCCAGGTACCGGGAAAACTTTAATTGCTAGGGCAGTTGCTGGAGAAGCTAAAGTCCCATTCTTTACTATCTCTGGTTCAGATTTTGTTGAAATGTTTGTGGGTGTTGGTGCATCTAGAGTAAGAGATATGTTTGATCAGGCAAAAAAACAATCTCCTTGTATTGTTTTTATTGATGAAATTGATGCTGTAGGCAGGCACAGAGGTGCAGGTCTAGGTGGTGGACATGATGAAAGAGAACAAACACTAAACCAATTGCTTGTTGAAATGGACGGCTTTGAAGGTAATGATGGTGTTATTGTTATAGCTGCAACTAATAGACCAGATGTTCTAGATCCAGCACTTCTAAGGCCTGGAAGATTTGATAGGCAAGTAGTCGTTGATTTACCAGACATTCGTGGCAGAGAAGCAATATTGAAAGTTCACATGAGAAAGGTTCCTCTTGCTTCAGATGTTGATCCATTAGTGATTGCTAGAGGTACTCCTGGATTTTCGGGAGCAGACCTTGCAAATTTAATCAATGAAGCAGCTCTTTTTGCAGCTAGGTATTCTGATAAAAAAATTGATCAGTCGCATCTTGATTTAGCTAAAGACAAAATAATGATGGGAGCTGAAAGAAAATCAATGATATTAAGTGAGGAACAAAAGAGAATTACCGCATATCATGAAGCTGGACATGCAATCGTTGGTAGGTTATGCCCCACTCATGATCCTGTCTATAAAGTCACCATTATTCCAAGAGGAAGAGCATTGGGAGTAACAATGTTTTTACCTGAAGAAGATACCTACATGCAAAGTAAAGAATATCTTCTTGGAAGAATAGCTACTTTATTTGGTGGCAGAATTGCTGAAAGCATTATTAACGGCAATCAGGGTATTACAACTGGAGCATCAAATGATATTGAAGTAGCAACAGGCATTGCAACAAATATGGTCACTAAATGGGGTTTTTCTGATGCACTAGGTACTATTAAATATGGTGAAGATGAAGGTAGTCCGTTCTTGGGAAGATCAGTATCAAATCCTGCGCCTATCAGAAGTGACCAAACTTCAAAATTAATAGACTCAGAGGTCAAAGCTATAATCGATTCATGCTACAAAAGAGCTGAAAAATTGTTGAAACAAAATTTAGGTAAGCTCAATGTAATGGCTGATGCACTATTAAAATATGAAACAATAGATGCTGATCAAATCGATGATATTATGGCTGGTGCCACTCCAAGAGAACCAAAGGGATGGTCAGAAGATGATCAACCTAAGGGTAAGTCTTCTAAAAAAACTTCAATCAAAGGTGCTGCTGAAGAGTTATAATTCTTTCTGATGAACCTAAAATTTGGCACTGACGGTATAAGGGGACCCGTTGAGAGCATAATAACACCCGAAGCTTGTTTGAAAATAGGCCATGCAACAGGCCTAGTTATGAAAGACCTTGGTTGGGACACTGTTGTTATTGGTAAGGACACAAGAGTCTCTGGTTACATGTTAGAGTCTGCACTTCAGGCAGGTTTTATAGCTGCTGGTGTAAATGTAAATCTACTTGGGCCAATTCCTACACCTGGAGTAGCTTATTTAACTAAAACACTAAGAAACAAGTTTGGACTTGTCATAAGCGCTTCACACAATGATTTTTTAGATAATGGAATTAAAATTTTTAATGAAGATGGAGAAAAGATTTCAAGAGACATTGAAAAAAGAATTGAAAAATATCTATCTTCAAACTTATCACCTGTTGAAACATCTCAAATAGGAAAAGCATATAGATTTGATGAGTCCGGACCAAGATATATTGAATTTTGTAAATCAACTGTCCCTTCTGAAATTTCCTTTTCTTCACTTAGGATAGTCGTTGATTGTGCAAACGGGGCTTGTTATAAGGTAAGTCCAGAAATATTCGAAGAATTAGGAGCTGAAGTAATTGCAATTGGCAATGAACCAGATGGTTACAACATCAATCAAAACTGTGGCTCTACTCATCCAGAAGTAATTAAAGAAGCCGTAATTGAACACAGAGCTGATTATGGAATATCTTTGGATGGAGATGGGGACAGAGTTATTCTAGTAGATGAAAAGGGTTATATTCTTGATGGTGATGATATTCTCTATATATTAGCTTTCGCCAATCCTAATAGAACTGGACCCTGGTCAGGTGTTGTTGGTACTCACATGAGCAACCTAGGTTTTGAAGAAGGTATAAAGAAACTTGGTTATAAGTTTGTAAGAGCTGATGTTGGTGACAAATATGTCAGCAAAATGTTATCAAACAAGGGTTGGTTACTTGGAGGCGAAGCATCAGGACATATTATTTGTAAAGATCTTGTTAGTACTGGAGATGGAACTATTGCCGCTTTAAAGGTAATTTCCTCATTATTGCTTCTTGAAAAGAAACCTAGTGATGTCTTACTGCATTATACAAAAGTACCTCAAATTAACATGGCTGTAACTGTTAAAAATAAAGATATTATTAATGATAAAGAACTCAAATCATTAATATCAGAAATTGAGTCTGATTTAACTGTAGGTAGAGTTCTTGTAAGGCCATCAGGTACAGAACCAAAGATAAGAATTATGATAGAGGCTTCTGAGGAAAAGGTTGCTAAAAAGTTTGCAAATGATATTAAAAAAATTATTGAGTCAAAAAGTTAGATGATTGTTGCTAATTGGAAATGTAATGGAAGCAAAGCCATGATCAATGAATGGACCAATAATTTTTTAACAAATTATGTTGAAACGAAGAAAGCATTTATTGGGATAGCACCTCCTTCAATTTATATAGAAAGTATTCTTGACACCAAGCTAAGTAAGTTTAAAGAAATAAATATAGGATCTCAAGACATCGATATTTCATCTGGCGCAAGAACAGGAGCAATTTCTTCTGAAATGATTTTAGATTTTGATTGTAAGTTTTCAATAATCGGCCATTCAGAAAGAAGACAATTTTTTAATGAAAAAAATGATGAAATAAAACAAAAGATTTTAAAAATTGCAAATAAAACATTAACAATTTTATGTGTTGGTGAAACTGAAGAAGAAAACAAGAATGATCAAACTAAAGATGTTTTAAAAAGACAAATAGAAGTAATTGAGGATATTGAATTTAATGGTTCATTGGTTATAGCTTATGAGCCAGTTTGGGCGATTGGAACTGGAAATACACCAACCCCAGATAAAATTAATGAGATTCATAAATTCATTAAAGATGTTGTACAATCCTTCTCAGATAATTCTGCAATTCCGATGGTTTTATATGGCGGCAGTGTAAATCAGGAGAATGCTGAAAACTTTTTTAAAGAAGAATCTGTTGATGGTGCTTTAATCGGAGGTGCTTCTTTAGACGGCAGACAATTTGCTAATATTATTAATATTTTTAATGGAATAAACTTAAAATGATTACTTTTTTAACAGTACTATGTGTTCTTCTTGCAATAGTAATTGTTGCAATAGTCCTTATTCAACAGGGTAAAGGTTCTGATCTTGGCTCAGCCTTTGGAGGGGGATCTTCAAACTCAATGTTTGGTGCGTTAGGTCCATCAGGTTTTTTAGGAAGGCTAACATATATAATCGTTGCAATATGGCTAATCTTATCTTTCTTGTTAGCTTACTTATTAAAAAATGAGAATACAGAGGTTATCTTTGATACTCCTCTCATCGAAGAGGCAATTAACGAAGGTTTATCTGACGAAATACCTATCGAATAATATTATGGTGCCGAAGGCGGGACTTGAACCCGCACGAGTTTTCACTCACTAGCCCCTCAAGCTAGCGTGTCTACCAATTCCACCACTTCGGCATAAAAGAGCGAAATTATAGCAATATTATCTCTCATCTAATACAAAATTAACTTGACCAATTAGAGTTACTTTCATAAACTTCATGTTCGCTGCGTTGCGGGGTGGAGCAGTCTGGTAGCTCGTCGGGCTCATAACCCGAAGGTCGTTGGTTCAAATCCAGCCCCCGCTACCACAGTTAAATAATTTTTTGTGGGGCATATGCCCTTTTTTTATATAAAAAATATGAATATAGATGATTTTAAAAATATTATTGAACCAGTAATAAATAGAAATAACTGCTTATTATGGGGAATTGAAATTTTAAGAGGTAAGAAAAAAAATACTCTCAGAGTTTTTATTGACTCAAATAATAATGTTGATATTAATGATTGTGAGAGTATATCTAGAGACCTTAATTATGAGCCTCAAATTGATTTGAATTTAGGTGAAGATTATATTCTTGAGGTTTCAACACCCGGTATAGACAGAAAATTTTTTGATATTAAGCAATTAAAAGATTATGTTGGCCAAGAGCTAGATATTAAAACAAAAAGCATATACGAAGGTAGGAGAAAGTTTATTGGCAAATTAATTGAAAGTGACGATTCAAAGCTGACTATTGTTAAGTCTAATAATTCTGAGGAAATAATATTTAAGTTTTCTGATATCGACTTATGTAGGCTAAAACCAGATTATAATAACTTATTAAAGGAATATTCTTATGGAGAGTAAAGAAATTTTGGCAGTTGTTGATTCAGTTTCAACAGAAAAGGGTCTTGAAAAAGATGTAATTTTTAAAGCAATTGAAGTTGCAATTGCATCAGCTTCGCAAAGACATTTTCATGAAGACGCAGATTTGTATGTTTCAATAAATAGAGATACCGGGGAATATACAACACATAGAAATTGGATAGTTTTTGATGAGTCCAACGAGGAATATCATCATGAGACACATGTATCTGCAGAGGAATCAAAATTATCAGTCGGAGAAGTTTACTCTAAACAACAGCATAATATTGAGTTTGGAAGGATTGAGACTCAAGCTGCTAGACAAGTCATGCTTCAAAAAGTAAGAGAAGCTGAAAGAGAAAAGGTTGTTGAACAATTTAAATCCCAAAACAATAAGCTTGTATCTGGTTCAGTTAAAAGAGTCACTAGAGATAATATAATCGTGGATATTTCTCATGAGGTTGAAGCACTCTTACCTAGAGATAAATTAATGCCTGGTGAAATTTACAAAATTAATGACAGAATAAGAGCAGTTCTTCAGATTGTTGAAGTTGAAGGTCGTGGCCCGCAACTTATGTTGAATAGATCATGTTCTGAAATGGTAACTGAACTTTTTAACATTGAGGTTCCAGAAATAAACGAAGATGTAATTGAAATAAGAGGAATAGCTAGAGATGCTGGGTCAAGATCAAAGATTGCAGTAAAAACAAATGATGGTCGAATTGATCCTGTAGGAGCTTGCGTTGGTATGAGAGGGTCTAGAGTTCAAGCTGTATCATCAGAGTTAGGCAATGAAAGGATTGACATAATTATTTATGACGATAATCCTGCTCAGCTTGTTATAAATGCACTTTCTCCAGCAAAAGTTGAATCTATTGTAATGGATGAAGACTCCAGATCAATGGATATTGCTGTTAATGAGGATAATTTAGCCTTGGCTATTGGGTCTAGAGGTCAAAATATAAGACTTGCATCAAGATTAGTTGGATGGGATCTCAATATTATTAGTAATGAAGAAGCTGAAGCAAAAGTTAAAGTCGACGAAACAGAGTTTTTAGCTAAGATCATTGATACCCTTGAAGTCAAAGAAGAAGTTGCAGAAAAAATAATATCTTCTGGCTTTTTGTCTTTTGATGAAATTGCTTATGCAGGAGATTTAAAATTAAAAGAGTTTATTGAATCAGATGAGGAAGTTTCAAGAATTAAGACAGCTTCAGAGGATGCAGCACTTCTCGAGGCAATGGGCGCAGTGACTGAAGAAGAAGACAATGTTGAATCATTATCAGATTTAAATCTTGATGAGGACAACATTGGTAAATTATCTAATAAAGGTATTAAAAATAAAGATGATTTAGCAGAGCTTTCAATAGATGAACTGCAAGAAATAATTGAAATTTCTTCAGATGATGCTTCAAAAATGATTATGAAGGCAAGAGAACATTGGTTTAACGAATAGGTTGATATTTTGGCTATAACAGTAAAAGATTTTGCTAAAACTTTAAAGATTCCAGACAAAGCTCTGATTGAAAGAATGCAGAAAGCAGGCTTAAGTCACTCTAAGAGTTCTGATGAAATAACTCCAAGTGATAAACAAGCACTCTTAAAATTTCTTAAAGGCTCGAAAACATCTTCTTCTAAATCTGTAACTTCTGAATCTGGCGTAAAAGTTACTTCAAGAGGGAAGGCTTCCTCTATTCAATCATCAAATAAAAGTTATTCAGATAATATTGAGGCAAAGAGAGCTGCTGCCTCAGAACAATTAAAAGAGCAACAGATTAAAAGACAAGAGCAGCTAAAAGAAGCTGTAAAAGAAAAGCAAACTCAAAAGAAAAAGAAAACAATAAAAACTAAACAAGAATCTCAACAGGAAAAAGTAGATGTCAAAGATCAGCTATCAAGTGCTGTCAACGCATTTAAGAAAAAAGAAGAAAATATTTTTGATGATCAACATCAGTTTGAGGCTCCAACTGAATTTATAAAAAAAGACATAGAAATTCCAGAAACCATCAATGTTGGTGAACTAGCAAAGTTGATGGCAGTTAAAGGTGGTGATGTTGTTAAGAATCTTATGTCACTGGGAGTTGTTGCAACAATAAATGATGTAATTGATCAAGAAACTGCAATCTTAGTTGTTGAAGAAATTGGACATAATGGAATCGCAATCGAGCAAGAAAATTTAGAGGAAGATCTTGCAAATTTAATCAAATATAAAGATGAACCAAAAACAAGACCAGCTGTAATTACTGTAATGGGTCATGTTGATCATGGAAAAACTACTCTTCTTGATTTCATAAGAAAGACAAAGGTTGTTGATGATGAGGCTGGTGGAATTACCCAACATATCGGAGCATATGAGGTAGAAACCTCTAAGGGAAGGCTTACTTTTATTGATACTCCTGGTCACGCTGCTTTTTCTTCAATGAGAGCGCGAGGAGCAAATACTACAGATATTGTGGTGTTAGTAGTTGCGGCTAACGACGGAATTAAACCTCAAACAGAAGAAGCCATTAATCATGCTAAAGCTGCTGATGTTTCAATAGTAGTTGCAATTAATAAGGTTGACTTAGATGGAGCAGATATCGATAAGGTAAAAGGAGATCTTGCAGCCAAAGATTTAACCCCGGATGATTGGGGCGGCAATATACAAATGGTTCCAATATCAGCTCTAAAAGGTGATGGAGTAGATGAGCTGTTAGAGAGAATTGCACTTGAAGCAGAGATATTAGAACTTAAGGCTCATCATGATGGAGCAGCTCAAGGGGTAGTTATCGAATCTGAACTTGATAAATTTAGAGGTTCAGTTGCAACATTTTTGGTGCAAAATGGAACATTGAATGTTGGAGATTTAGTAGTTTCGGGTAATGCAATCGGTAAAGTAAAAAGTATTATAAATAGTGATGGTAATAAAATTAAATCAGCTCTTCCTTCTGCAGCTGTTGAGATTCTTGGTTTAAATTTAGTCCCCAATGCTGGCGATCAGTTCATGGTTGTAAAAAATGAAAAGCAAGCAAGAGAAATTAGTGAGTATAGGTTAACAAAAGAGAAAGAAAGAAAGTTATTTAAACAAAAAGATGAATCTGCTGGAGATCTTTTTGAAACACTAGGCCAAGAAGCAAAAAAAGTTCTCAACGTAATCATAAAGACAGATGTTGGTGGGACATGTGAAGCAATTACCGCTGCATTGGATGATCTAGGTACTGAAAAAGCTAAAGTTAAGATTGTCTCTAGTGGTGTTGGAGGTATTAGCGAATCCGATGCTAACTTAGCGTTAGCGGTTGATTCAATTATTCTAGGTTTTAATGTAAGGGCTGATAGCACTGCTAAAAAGATAATAGAATCAGAATCAATTAAATTAAGTTACCACAGCATAATTTATGAACTTTTAGATGATGTCAAGGCGAGAATGAGTGGTCTCTTAGATCCAATTGTTAGAGAAGAAATTGTTGGTATTGCTGAAGTGTTAGAAGTCTTTAACTCGCCAAAATTTGGTCAGGTTGCTGGTTGTAATGTTGTTGAAGGTAATGTGCTAAGAAACAAACCTGTTAGAGTTCTTAGAGACGAAATCGTAATTTTTGAAGGCGAACTAAATTCTTTAAGAAGATTCAAAGAAGATGTTAATGAAGTAAAAAATGGAAATGAATGCGGAATGGGAATCAAAAATTATAAAGATATTAAATCTGGTGACAAAATAGAAGTCTTTGATAGAAAGGAAGAAGCTCAGGAAATATAACAATTTATGTCATCAAGTAGACCCGAGAAAATTGCAGATTTACTAAAAAGGGAAGTTTCAAAAATACTTAATCAAGAAGTCAAAGATCCAAGGCTTCTGAATATTAATATTTCTGCTGTAAAGGTTACTGATGACATTGGAATCGCTTACATCTTCTATACAATTATTGGCAAATCAATAAAAAAGGATGAGAGCAAAATAGACAATAAAATTCTTTTAAAACTTTCTGGAATGATAAGATCTAAGCTCTCAAAGATAATTGAAATTAGGAGAGTCCCTAAAATTATATTTAAGTTTGATGAAAGTATCGAATATAGTGAAAATATTGAAAAATTATTAAACAATCTAAAGTAGTATGAATGGTTTTTTGTTGGTTAATAAAAAAAAAGGTTATTCATCCAATGAAATCGTTCAAAAGATTAAAAAAAAGTTTTCTTTAGATAAGGTCGGCCACTTGGGGACTTTAGATCCTGATGCTGAAGGACTATTAATTATTGCAATAAATAGAGCTACTAAATTTTCAAATTATTTCTTAAATTCTGATAAATCATATTATGTTGAAATAAAGCTTGGAAAATCTAGTACTACAGATGATGTGTCAGGAGAAATCACTGAAGAATTTGAGGTTAAATGCTCAGAAGATGAAGTAAAAAAAGAAATAAATAATTTTTTAGGAAAATCTTTCCAAAAACCACCTTTTTTCTCTGCTCTTAAATATAAAGGTAAGCCTTTATATAAATACGCAAGAGAAGGTAAATTTATAAATAAAGAACCTAGAGAAATTGAAATAAAAGAAATTAAAAATATATCTTATAAGGATAAAATTTGTTCATTCCAGATACTTTGTTCAAAAGGAACATATATAAGATCCATAGCTAGAGATCTTGGTAAAAATTTAGGATGTGGTGGACACATGTTTTATCTCAAACGCCTATCTCAGCATAAATTTAATCTTCTTGATGCGCATACAATTGAAGAACTCTCGCTGGAAAGAACTATTAAGATTGATGATTTTTTTAAAGATTATGAAAAACTATCTTTGAACGAAGAAAGTTTAAAAATTTTTTTAAATGGAGGAAGAGTTTTTTTAAACAAAGATTTTTCTAAAGTTTTAAGAATATATAGTGAAGATAATGACTTTATTGGATTAGGACGTCTAGAGAATAGCTATCTCAAACATAAACAACTTGTTTAATATTCGAATAAGTTATATTATCCAGACGCTTACTTTAGTAATGTGAGGTTTGCAGTTTTATTAATAACATTACGAGGATATAAATATGGCATTATTAACAGAAGAAAAAGCTAGTATAGTCGAGAAATATAAAAGAAATGATGGTGATACTGGGTCACCTGAAGTGCAGATCGCACTTTTAACAGAAAATATTAATAAACTTCAAAGTCATTTTAAAAATCATAATAAAGATCATCACTCCAGATCTGGTCTAATAAGGATGGTTAACCTAAGACGGAAATTATTGGCATATCTAAAAAGAAAAGATGCCAATAGTTATGCTGAAATAGTAAAAAAGCTTAACTTAAGAGGTTAATATCATATATAACAAAAAGAAGGAAAATCGTGGAAAATAATAAATTAGAATCTACATGTGTAGTATTTCAGTACGGAAATCAGGAAGTAAAATTAGAAACAAATAAAGTTGCCAGACAGGCAACAGCAGCAGTAATGGTTACCATCGGTGACTTAGTAGTTCTTACTACTGTTGTTGCAAAAAAAGAAGCAGATCCAAGTAAGGATTTCTTCCCGTTAGCAGTCTTTTATCAAGAAAAGTTTTATGCAACTGGCAGAATTCCTGGAGGATTTTTTAAAAGAGAGGCAAGGCCAACAGAAAGAGAAACTCTTACATCAAGACTTATCGATCGCCCAATTAGACCAATGTTTCCTGATCATTTTATAAATGAAATACAAGTTTTCTGTACAGTAATGTCCTCAGATAAAAAACAGAATCCTGATATTGCGGCAATGATTGGAGCATCAGCTGCTTTAACCATTTCGGGTGTTCCATTTGATGGACCAATGGGAGCAGCTCGAGTTGGATTTATAAATGGTGAATATGTTCTAAATCCTAGCTTTGAAGAACTAGAAGATTCATATTTAGACATGGTAGTTGCTGGCACTGATGAAGCTGTTCTTATGGTTGAATCAGAAGCTAAAGAATTAAATGAAGATTTAATGCTAGGAGCTGTTTTATTTGGACATCAAGAAATGAAAGCAGTTATTGAAGCATGTAATCAATTTAAAGAAAAAGCTGGTAATGAAATTTGGAATATTGAAGTTCCCGAAGATCAAAATAATTATTATCAAGAGTTAGAGACAAACTATAAATTACAAATTAGTGAAGCTTTTAAAATTTCCATAAAATCAGATCGAAATGATGCTTTAAGAGAAATAAGAAATCAAATTCAAGAACAGCACGAAGATTTAGATGAAATGGAAATGGGTAGATTAATGGGTGATTTCAAGAAATTAGAAAAAGATATTGTTAGGGGCAATATCTTAAATAATCAGCCACGAATTGATGGAAGAGATCTTGATACTGTTAGACCAATTTTTGTTGAAACTGATGTATTACCTGGAGCTCATGGATCAGCTCTTTTTACAAGAGGTGAAACCCAAGCAATAGTTGTAGCTACTCTCGGATCCTCAAGAGATTCTCAAAGAATTGAGTCAATTGAGGGTGAGGGTACTGACAATTTCATGCTGCATTATAATTTTCCCGCTTATAGTGTCGGAGAAATAGGAATGCCAATGGGGCCAAAGAGACGAGAAATTGGTCATGGCAACTTAGCTAAAAGAGCTATTAAAGCAGTTTTACCAGATGTTGATGAGTTTGGATATACGATGAGAGTAGTTTCTGAAATCACAGAATCTAACGGATCAAGTTCAATGGCATCAGTTTGCGGAACATCTTTATCACTTATGGACGCTGGAGTTCCACTTTCAAGTCCAGTTGCCGGTATTGCAATGGGATTAATAAAAGAAGGTGATGATTTTGCTGTTTTGACAGATATATTAGGTGATGAAGATCATCTAGGGGACATGGACTTCAAAGTTGCTGGCACAGAATCAGGCATAACAGCTCTTCAAATGGACATAAAGATTTCAGGTATTAATGAATCTATTATGGATACCGCTCTAACAAAAGCCAAAGCTGCAAGAGATCATATTCTTGGAATTATGAATGAAGCTATATCAAAGCCTAAAGAATTATCTGAAAATGCGCCTGCTATGAAATCATTTATGGTGGATAAAGATAAGATCAAAGAGATTATTGGTAAAGGTGGCGCTACTATTAAATCCATGCAAGAACAAACTGGTGCAACTGTAGACATAAATGATGATGGAGTTGTCTCTGTATTTGCACAAAATCAATCATCAATGAAAGCCTGTCTAGCAATTATTGAAGATATCCTTGAGGAACCTGAATTAAATAAGATTTATAAAGGAAAAGTTGTAAAGATTGTTGAATTTGGTGCTTTTGTAAATATTTTGCCAGGTAAAGACGGATTACTTCACATATCTGAAATCTCTGAAGAAAGAACTGAAAACGTTGAAGACGTTCTTGAAGAGGGACAAGAAGTAGATGTGAAGTTAATAGGTTTTGACAGAGGTAAAATGAAGCTCTCAATGAAAGCTTTGTCAGAAAAGACTGAAGAATCTTAACAATTATCTTTTATATTCTATTAATTTTAAAAAGTCAAATATTGTGTCCTATTTTTTTCACATAATTTGATTCATGAATTAATTTGTGGTTCCATTACACCTGCGTACATAAATAAACCTAATAGGGGGGAGTAATTATGAAAGCAATTGATACACTTAAAGGCATAGTATCTGATTTAACTTCATTATTAATTGGTGTTGTTGGATTAGGTGTGGTTGCTGGTATTGTATTTGGCGGTAATGTTGCATTCTTTAATGACGTTCTTGATGGACTTCTAGGAGTTGTCACAGTGCTTGGCGAAAACGGATTAGTAGGGCTTTTAGTAGCTGCTATCCTGATCGGTTTACTTAATAAGTAAGCTTACTTAAAATAAGAAGGGCCTTATGGCCCTTCTTACTTTAACAATGAAATATAAAACAATTTTAAATTCTATAAAAGATTTTCTAGTAAGGCTCACGGATGTTCTTGTTCCGGTAGTTTCTGTAGCATTGTTACTTGGAATAATATTTGGACCTGAAGCGCCATTTGTTGGAGATGTATACAAAAATATATCTGATTTATTAAATCTTCTTGGGTCTGATGGTCTTCTTGGGCTTGTAGCTATTATTATTATTCTGGCATATCTTAAAAAGTAGATATGGTGGCTATGGGTGGAATTGAACCACCGACCCCAGCGTTATGAGTGCTGTGCTCTAACCATCTGAGCTACATAGCCAATCGTTGAATGATAATCTTTACAAATAAAGAGTCAATTATTTTTATACATTAAATTTAAAGTGGATAATGTCCCCGTCTTTAACAACATATTCCTTTCCTTCAAGCCTCAACTTACCTTTTTCTTTGGCTCCCTGTTCACCAGAACACTTAATAAAGTCATCGAAATCTATAACTTCAGCTTTAATGAATCCTCTTTCAAAATCTGTATGAATTACTCCTGCAGCAATAGGTGCTAATGAGCCACTTTTGATAGTCCAAGCCTTTATTTCGTTTGGACCAGCAGTGAAAAAGGTCTCAAGACCAAGCATTTTGTAACCTTCAAAAATAATTTTATTTAAAACCGGTTCTTCCATATCCATTAATTCAAGGTATTCTTTTTTTTCATCATCGTTGAGTAGTGATATTTCCTGTTCTATTTTTACTGATGTTGGTATTACAAAAGAACCTAATTTTGATGCAATATCTTTTAAATTATTTAGATTATCAAGAGATGCTTTTGACTCATTTATGTTAGCAATATAAAAAGTTGGTTTAGATGATAAAAGTTGAAAGTTCCTAACAATTTTTTGTTCATCATTACTAAATTCTTTTAGATTAATTAATTCACCTTCTGATAGTTTGCTTTTTATGAATTTTAAAATTTCATAATTATGTTTATTATCTTTATCATTAGTTTTAAGCAGTTTTTCACATCTTGATATCCTTTTTTCAACAGATTCAAGATCAGCCATTATTAATTCAAAATTAATTACTTCAACGTCTCTTGGTGGATTTATTGAACCATTTACATGCGTAATATTTTCATCATCAAAACAACGAACGACATGTGCCAAAGCTGTCATTTCTCTAATATTTGATAAAAAAGAATTTCCAAGCCCCTCTCCGCTGGATGCTCCTTTAACCAAACCTGCTATATCTACTAAATCTAAAGCTGCATGAATAACTTTATTTGAATTTACTATTTTATTAATTTCATGGAGTCTTTTATCAGGAAGAGGTACCTTGCCAATGTTAGGATCTATGGTACAAAAAGGAAAATTTTCTGCAGGAATTTGAGATTTTGTGAGAGCATTAAATAGAGTTGATTTTCCAACATTTGGAAGTCCTATGATCCCGCATTTAAAACCCATTTTTATTTCGTATGAAGGATTTTTTGTACATCTTGATATTTTTTTTCAATAAGCAGTTCAAATACTTGCTCAAAAGCAACATAAGCGTTGTTGATTACGATTTTTTCTTCTGGCGAGAATTTATTTAAAACCCAATTTGTTACTTCTTCTTTTATACCCGGATGGCTTATACCTATCCTAATTCTATTGAAATTGTTTTTTCCAGTTTTTTCTATTATATCCTTAAGACCGTTATGACCACCGTGTCCTCCACCTTCTTTAAGCCTAATTGAGCCTAGATTTAGGTCTAAGTCATCATGAATAACAATACAATTTTGAATTTCTATATTAGTTGACCTTAATAACTTTGAAATTGTCTTTCCAGAATCATTCATGTAATTTGTAGGGACAACCCATAAAATTTTATTATCATGTGATTCTCCAATCAGTGCTTCAAGTTTTGATTTTTCTTTAAATTCTTTAAAGAATTTTTTGGATACATTAATTACCCAGTCTTTTCCAATATTATGTCGAGAGTTATCATATTTTGGACTAGGATTACCTAATCCAATAATACAGAGGTTGTACATTTGATTATGACTCTTCTGAATTTTCTTCTGAGCTTGATTCATCCGATGAAGTAATCTCTTCGCTATTACTATCAGAAGCTTCTTCACCTACTGCAGCTTCGCCACCTTCAAGGTTTTCTTCAACAATTGGATCTTCTTCCACTGCTTTAGGCGAATTAACAGAAACAACCATCTGATCAGTTTCATCAGTCAGCCCAGGAATTTCTGATCCTTCTGGTAAAGATATTTCTGTGAGGCGAATTGAATCTCCTAGGTTTAGATTTTCAATATCAACATCTATAGATTCAGGAATATTGCCAGCAAGACACATGATTTCAATTTCCCTAATTGCTTTAGCAACAACACCGCCATCTATCTTGACACCAGCACATTCTTCTTCATTAACAAAGTTGACTGGAATAATAACCTTTAGTTTAGTTTTACTAGAAACTCTTTGAAAGTCTGCATGAAGAAATTTACCCTTTGCAGGGTCTCTTTGGAGCTCTTTTAAAACAACTTTCTCCTCTTTACCTTCAGTTTTAATTAAAAGTACTTGAGTATAGAAAAGTTCATTTTCAGAAGCTTTGGTTAATTCATTTAATTTTAATTTAATATTTAGTGTTTCTTTTTCATCGCCATAAACTATAGCTGGAACCATTCCATCGACATTTCTAATTTCACGAGCTTTATTTGTACCTGTTCTTTCTCTTTGGTCAGCATTTAATGTAATTTGATCTGTCATAATTTCCTCTATAAAAACATTTCACTCAATGACTCTTCATTACTCAGACGTGCTATGCACTCAGCAATTATATTAGCAATTGAAATGACGCGTATTTTACTGCATTTTTTAGCCTCTTTGTTTAAAGGAATTGAATTTGTAACAATTAATTCGTCAATATCAGATTTATTTAATCTTTCTATTGCTGGTCCAGATAGAACTGGATGAGTAATATATGCTTTTACAGCTTTTGCACCATTATCTTTTAATGCTTTTGCTGCATTACAAAGTGTGCCAGCAGTATCAATAATGTCATCTGGAACTATACAAACCTTTCCTTCAACTTCGCCTATGATGTTCATAACTTCAGATTCATTTGCTAACGCTCTTCTTTTATCAATGATAGCTAAATCTGTATCATCTAATAATTTTGCAAGCGCTCTTGATCTTACAACTCCACCAACGTCTGGAGACACAACAACAACTTCATTTCTATCATTATTATCTTTAATATCATCGACCATGAATTTTGTTGCATAAACATTGTCAGCAGGCATGTCAAAAAATCCTTGAATTGTCTCTGAATGAAGATCAATAGTTAAAACCCTATCAATACCAACAGATGCAAACATATCAGCAACAACTTTTGCACTAATTGGTACTCTTGCAGATCTTACTCTTCTATCTTGTCTCGCATAGCCATAATATGGAACAACTGCAGTAATTCTTGAAGCCGATGATCTCTTTAATGCATCAGCTATTAACATTATTTCCATTACATTTTTATTAGTAGGAGAACAAGTAGATTGAATTATGAAAGTATCATGACCTCTAACATTTTCTTCAATTTCTACCTTTAACTCTCCATCAGAAAAATAACCAACATCTGCTTTTGAGATTTTGATTTCTAGTATTTCTGATACCTCTGATGCAAATTCAGGATTAGCAGTACCTGTAAAAATGTCTAGCCCTTTGTTTATTTTATTCATATATCCCCTTAAATATATTATAAAACATGGCTGGGGTGGTAGGATTCGAACCTACGCATGACGGGATCAAAACCCGTTGCCTTACCGCTTGGCGACACCCCAATGTTAGTTGATATTGCATATCGGCGAATATTGTAATGGTTTACAGAAAAAGAGTCTCCAATTACGTGGTATTTTTTTTATAATTTTATCAATATCACTCTCTTCTTCATAGTAAATAAATAAAGAGGAACCACTTCCGCTTAGATTGATTTTGTTTTCTAAGTTGTTACTAAAAATAAAATCT
>SHBF01000005.1 GCA_004212975.1 SAR86 cluster bacterium | reverse complement strand
ATCAAGCCATGGGTGTTTCTGTGATCTCTCACCCAAAAAATCCATATGCTCCAACTAGTCATATGAATGTTCGTCTATTTGGAATATTAGACAAGAATAAAAACATAAAAGATTGGTGGATTGGAGGTGGCTATGATTTAACACCTTATATATCTTTTTCAGAAGATAATATTCGTTGGCATAACTCAGCAAAAGAAACTCTTGATAAATATAACAAAAATTTTTACAAGTCATTTTCTGAGAATTGTAATAAATATTTTTATATACCTCATAGAAAAGAAAGAAGGGGTATTGGAGGTATCTTTTTCGATAATCTATCTAGCTTAAGCCTTGACGATAGCTTAAAAATGCTAAATTCTATTGCAAGCACCTATTTAAATTCATATTTAGATATTGTTTCTAAAAGAAAGAAAATAAAGTATTCCTCAGATGAGAAAGATTTTCAGCTAATTAGGAGAGGAAGATATGCTGAATTTAATCTAATATATGACAGAGGAACGTCATTTGGGCTTCAATCAAACGGAAGAATTGAATCAATCTTAGCTTCACTTCCAACAGAAGTTAAATGGAAGTATAAAAAAAATAAAAAATACAAAATAATGGAAAGAGCCCTACTTAAAAATCTTAATAGAGATTGGAATGAATAAAAAATACAAACTTGGTGTTGTTGGACGGCCTATTGAGCATTCATTATCTCCGTTTATACACTCAAGATTTTCAAGGAATGAAAACATTAATATTGAGTATTTGCCTTATAAAGTAGATGAGTCTGATTTTGAAATCTTCATAAAAGAATTTTTCTCTGATAAAGATTCAAAAGGATTAAATGTAACTCTTCCATATAAAAAAAATGCTGCCAATCTTAATGGAAATATTTCATCAGAAGCAAAATATATAAATGCAGTAAATACTCTGGTTAAATCAAATGGAGAACTTTCACTATATTCAACTGACGGAAAAGGCTTTATTAACGATATTGATTCAAAGGGCCTTGATTTAAAAAATAAGAAAGTTCTGATGATTGGAGCCGGAGCAGCCATAGAAAGTGTATTGTATAGAGTCGCAAAAAGCAGCACCAAAAGTATTACTTTATTTAACAGAACTGAAGAAAAAGCAAATAGGCTGATTAGAAAATTTTCTAATATGGGAAGAATAGACTTATTTCATGAAGAACAAAATTCTGTTTTCGATGTTGTTATAAATGGATCATCAGCAGGATTAACAGGCGAATTTGAGCCAATAGAAGAAGTTTTTACAAATTCTAATACTTACTTTTACGATTTGAATTATTCTTTAACTGAAACGCCTTTTTGTAAATGGGCTAGTGAAAATTCTAAACATGTATTTGATGGCATAGGCATGCTCGTGTATCAAGCAGCATTCTCTTTTGAAAAATGGTTTGATGTATTTCCAGAAACAGATAGTGTTATTAGTGATCTTGAGGGAATGAGAGAATGAAACGATTTGTACAATTCATAGCTGGAGCAATCTGTCCTGAATGTAAATCACAAGATACTATCGCTCTTAATCCTACAGATGATGAAATTTATTGTGTTAATTGTGACTTTGTTGAAAAAAGACCTAAACAAAAATCTAAAGATAATATCAACGAAATTAAGGTGGTCAATTTAGAAGATTTTAAAAAAAATAGGGAAGAAAATCGATAGAAATTAAACCTTCAAACATATATCATACGTAGCACAAAAAAGTGCTTTTTTACTTGGTTGTATATATATAAATAGCTTATAATATACTATAACTAAATTTTATTATTATAAGACACACTTATTAGGGCGGATAATGTTATTTAATCTTTTTAACTTTACAAAGAGAAATACCTCTCTTCTAGCATTACTTTTGCTAGTTTCACCATTTATGCAAGCTGATTGGTTTGCATTAAATATGACTAGAGGTAGTACCAATATAAGTAACGAAGTTTTTGAGCTACATATGCTAATTTTTTGGATATGTGTTGCAATTGGAGTCATAGTTTTCAGCGTTATGTTCTACTCAATGTGGGCTCATACAAAGAAAAAGAATCCAGTACCTGCTAAGTTTCATGAAAATCATAAGCTTGAAATAGCTTGGACCATTATTCCATTTTTGATCCTGATAGCTATGGCTGTTCCAGCATCAAAAACGCTTGTCAAAATTTATGATGATGAGGCGGGCGACATAAATATTCAAGTAACTGGATATCAGTGGAAATGGCAATACAGATATCTTGAGGATGATGTAAGCTTCTTTTCGAATCTATCAACTGATTTAGATGAGATATATAACCTAGTTCCTAAGGGAGAAAACTACTTACAAGAAGTTGATGAGATGGTTGTAATTCCTGCTGGCAAGAAAGTAAGATTTTTAATAACAGCCAATGATGTAATTCATTCATGGTGGTTGCCTGCATTTGCAATTAAACAAGACGCAATACCTGGATTCGTAAACACAGCTTGGACTATTGTCGATGAGCCTGGAATCTACAGAGGCAAGTGCACGGAGTTGTGTGGAAAAAATCATGGCTTCATGCCAATAGTTGTGAAAGTTGTTGAACAAGCTGAATATGACGAATGGGTTTTTGCTAAAAAACAAGAAGCAATCAAATTAGCTGAGTTAACAACTAAAGAGTGGACGGCTGCTGAGTTAGTTGAAAGAGGTGAAAGCATTTATGAAGTAAATTGTGTTGCTTGTCATCAAACATCTGGTCAAGGCATATCTGGAATATTTCCGGCGCTTGCAGGAAGTGACATCGTTATGAATAAGAAAGATAGAAATATTGAAATTCTTATGGAAGGTGTTCAAGGAGCAGCCATGAATTCATTTAGCTATCTTTCAGAGGTTGAGCTTGCGGCAGTAATTACGTACACAAGACAATCATGGGGTAACGCTGAAAAGGGAGATGGAGAAATCGTAATACCCAAAGATATCGTGGATTATAAGGAACCAAAGATTTAATATAGGAAAATATTATGAGTGCAGTAATAGAAAATCACCATGACGATCATGATCATGGCCCCGCAAAAGGAATCACTAGATGGTTATACACAACTAATCATAAAGATATAGGAACACTATATTTATGGTTCAGTTTTGCAATGTTTCTTATAGGCGGAGCAATGGCGATGATAATAAGAGCTGAGCTTTTCCAGCCTGGTATGCAAATAGTTGAGCCTGAATTTTATAACCAAATGATAACGCTTCATGGTTTGATCATGATATTTGGTGGTGTTATGCCGGCGTTTGTTGGACTCGCTAACTGGTTGGTTCCAATGATGATTGGGGCACCAGACATGGCATTACCGAGAATGAACAATTTGAGTTTTTGGATATTGCCTTTTGCTTTCTTTATTCTTTTATCATCCCTTTTCATGGAGGGTGGAGCTCCTAACTTTGGATGGACATTTTATGCACCACTTTCAACAACATATGCACCGCCAAGCGTAACGTTTTTTATATTTTCTGTTCATATAATGGGAGCTTCTTCAATTATGGGTGCAATTAATGTGGTTGTAACAATCATGAATATGAGAGCACCAGGCGTAACCTTAATGAAGATGCCATTATTTGTATGGTCATGGTTAATAACTGCATATTTGTTAATAGCTGTAATGCCTGTTTTGGCCGGAGCAGTAACAATGATGTTAATGGATATCCATTTTGGAACAAGTTTCTTTAATGCAGCTGGTGGCGGAGATCCTGTTCTCTTTCAACATATTTTTTGGTTCTTTGGCCATCCTGAGGTTTACATAATGATTTTGCCAGCCTTTGGTATCGTTTCCCATATCATTGAGACTTTTTCTAGGAAACAATTATTTGGATATTCTTCAATGGTTTGGGCTATGCTTTCAATTGCAATCCTTTCTTTTGTAGTATGGGCTCACCACATGTTTACAGTTGGTTTGCCATTAGCAGCTGAAATATTTTTTATGTGGGCAACTATGTTGATAGCTGTGCCTACTGGTGTAAAAGTATTTAATTGGGTAGCGACTATGTTTAGAGGATCTCTAACATTTGAAACGCCTATGCTTTTTGCAGTTGCATTTGTTGTTTTATTTACTATTGGAGGATTATCAGGATTGATGCTTGCTATTGTTCCTGCTGATTTCCAATATCATGATACATATTTTGTTGTTGCTCATTTTCATTATGTTTTGGTTCCTGGAGCAATATTCTCTATCATGGCCGCTGTTTATTACTGGATTCCAAAATGGTCTGGAAATATGTATGACGAAAGACTTGGTAAACTTCATTTTTGGCTTTCATTTATAGGTGTAAACGTAACATTCTTTCCACAACATTTTATTGGTTTAGCTGGAATGCCAAGAAGATATCCTGATTATGCTCTAATATTTGCTGACTGGAACATGGTTTCTAGTATTGGAGCATTTTTATTTGGGTTCTCTCAATTACTATTTTTATTTATTGTTATCAAGACTGTGATGGGTGGCAAAAAGGCAACAGATCAAGTTTGGGAAGGCGCTAAAGGGCTTGAGTGGACAGTTGCTTCACCAGCTCCATATCATACATTTTCAACACCACCAAAGGTTGATTGATGAAGAGAGAAGCAAAGAAAACATTAATTAAATTAGTTGTGGCTGTTCCTTTGATGTTTGCTTTTGGCTTCGCACTTGTCCCTCTTTATGACGTTTTTTGTGAGGTTACAGGGATCAATGGAAAGGTTTTTCAATCCGAATATTCTGAAGAGCTTGTTACTGATGATGGTAGAACTATAGCAATTCAATTTATATCTACAAATAATGAGAATATGCCATGGACATTTAAACCATCCGAACAAGTTATGAAGATTGAAACGGGCAAGTATCATGACGCGACTTTTTATGTTAAAAATACTACTGATAAAAAAATGACCGCTCAGGCAGTTCCAAGTGTTGCTCCATCAAATGCAGCTGCTCATCTAAAAAAATTAGAATGTTTTTGCTTTGAGCAGCAAGAACTTATGCCAGGTGAAGAAGCACTGCTTCCAGTCAAACTATTGGTTTCAAATGAACTGCCTTCAAATATTAAAAACATAATTTTATCTTATACAATTTTTGATATAACCGATTACGATGATGAGGTTTTAGCTCATAATCAAATTACAATGGAGTAAAGCAGAAATGAGCGGGGGAAGTTACTACGTACCAGATCAAAGCAGATTTCCAATTTTTATGGCGGTTTCTTTGTTTTTATTGGTTATGGGAGCCTCTAGCACGATAAATAACTTAGATGACCCTACTAGTAACTCTGTATATATATTATATTCAGGATTTGCATGTTTATTTTTGACCATGTTTTTTTGGTTCAGACAAGTAATAAAAGAACATCTTGCTGGATTGGATTCTAATCAACTAAAACAATCATATGTATACGGAATGGCATGGTTCATTTTCTCTGAGGTCATGTTTTTTGCAGCATTTTTTGGTGCTTTATTTTATGTTAGAACTCTAGCAGTTCCTTGGTTGGCTGGCGAAGGATCAAAAGGAGCAGCAATTACAGCAATCGAACTATGGCCAGCTTTTGAGTCTTCATGGCCGGTTATGACCACACCGGATCAAGGTAATGAGTATGATTTAGCTGACAAGAGCATGGCATGGCCAGGATGGAGTAAGGCTCTTTTATGGCTGCCTTTGTGGAACACAATTGTTCTTTTGAGTTCTTCATGGACAGTTCACCTTGCACACCTTGGTTTAAAAAAAGGAAATAGAAAAAAGTTTAACGTATATCTTGGAATTACAGTTCTTTTGGCTTTAATTTTTGTTGGACTGCAGGCTCTTGAATATTATGAAGCTTATGCACATTATGGTCTTAAATTAAATTCTGGAATATATGGATCTACTTTTTTCATGCTTACTGGTTTTCATGGCTTCCATGTGATGATGGGCGGTTTTATGTTAGCTATTATGCTTGCAAGATCAGTTTTTGCGGGCCACTTTGAGCAACATGATCATTTTGGCTTTGAGGCTGCATCATGGTATTGGCATTTTGTAGATGTTGTTTGGCTAATGCTATTTTTATTTGTTTATATTTTATAATTAGGAATCTTCCCAAGGAACGCTGTTACCAAGTTCGCCAGTATATAAACCAATTGCAATTAAAATGATTAAAACTGTAGCAAAGAAAACTCTAAGACCAAGCAAGTAAACTGTTCTTTTTCTTCCTGTCTCACCCTTATCTACAAGTAGAAAAAAAAGACCGCCAGCAAGTGAAAGAAGTAACAAAGGTATTACGATATAAATTAAGGTAGTAATCATAATAAAATTTTAATGCATATATACTTTTATAGATATGAAAAAAAATAAATTTAATCCAGGAGCAAGAATTACAATTTTTTTTGTTACGTTTGCAATTATTTTTTTCTCATTAGGATTGTGGCAAATCGAAAGAGGACAAGCAAAAACAGTATTGCTTGATGAATTCGATAAGAACTCAGTTATAGAACCCCAAGAGATCAAACAGGATTCAAAAAAATGGGAAAGAGTATATGTGGAAGGAACTTGGTATGGAGCTAATCAAATATTAATTGATAATGTAATAAATGGAGGCATTGCTGGATATAAAGTGCTAACACCTTTCAGGCTAAATGAAACAGGTGTTCTAATCCTAATAGATAGAGGATGGATAAAAAGAAATAGAAATATGTCAGACTTACCAAATATCAGTATTAAGGATATTAAAGAAAGAGTAAGTGGGATATTAGAATCACCTGAACTTGGACTTGTTCTCTCAGACGAGCTTGTGTCTAGAGAATGGCCAAAAATATCGCAAACTAAGAATATTGATGTAATATCAAAAGAGTATAATGAATCAATATATCCATTGATTCTTATAGCAGACCCAATAAGTAGATATAGCTTAGAATATATTAAAATTAATCCAACAAACATGACGCCAGTAAAACATTATGGTTATTCAGCTCAATGGTTTTTAATGTTTATAGTTTTATGCGGCATGTATGTCTGGTACGGATACAAAAAAAATGAGAAGTAAAATTTTTCTAGCAGTTTTGTTGCTTACACCAATACTGGTTGTTACTCTCTCGACCTTATATTTTTCATCAGGCATGTCTCCAGAAGGCACTAAAAATAATGGCGTATTTTTTAAAAGCTATTTTGATTTAAATGACTTTAAAAATATAGAAGGCAAACAAGACCTTATTAAGTTTGAAGATGGTAAATGGATATTATCTGTATATGTTACAAATATAAATAGCAGCGAGGAATCTATATATCTTGCAAGACAACTAAATGTCGCACTTAACAGAGATATTAATAAGCTTAAAAGAGTAATTTTTTATTCAAATAAATTGCTTGAACCCAATCTTAAAGATATTAAATTACAATATCCACGAGTTGAAATTATCGAGGATAAAAACGGGGTATTGTTAAACGTTTTACAAAGAAATTCATCGCTTGATTTTAATATTGAAAATCCAATATTTGTTATCGATCCATATGGAAGGGCAGTTATGTATTTTTTACCAGATACTGACCCAAAATTAATTTTAAAAGACTTGAAGGTGTTAATTTAATGAATCAAATTAAAAATTTGTCTCTTTTTGGTATTTGCTTTGCTTTTGTTGTTATTGCATTGGGAGCGTGGACGCGTCTTGTAGATGCTGGTCTTGGATGTCCAGATTGGCCAGGATGCTATGGTTTTGTTGTCTTTCCTGTTAACGAAGCAGACATTGCTATAGCAGAAAGTAGATATCCATTATTTCCATACGATATTAATAAAGCAATTCCTGAGGTTGTGCATAGATATTTTGCAGCAGGACTTGGTCTAATAGCAATCTTTCTTGTCTATCTGTCATTTAGAAAGACAAACGATAGATCAATTCAAGGTTGGTCCTCGTTTCTATTATTTTTTATATGTTGCCAAGGCATTTTTGGATATTTAACAGTAAGCTTAAAACTTTTGCCCATAATAGTTACACTGCATCTATTTGGAGGATTCACCACATTAACTCTGTTTTATTTTATTTATTTAAAATCTCGAAACTTTGAAATATTTAATCAGATAAATATTTCAAATTTAAAAATTATTGCTGGTGTAGCATTTTTAGCTTTAATATTTCAAATATTTCTTGGAGTTTGGACTAGTACTAATTATGCCTCTTTAGCATGTGCAGATTTTCCAACATGCCAAGGAACTTATTTGCCAGAGATGGATTTTAAGAGTGGGTTTAATTTAAACCAAGAAGTTGGCCCAAATTATTTGTATGGATTATTAGACAATCCTGCACGAGTAGCCATACATTATTCTCACAGAGTTTCAGCAATACTAGTTACGTTTATATTTCTTATACTTATGTCTAGACTGTGGTTTTCCGAAGCAGCTCCGCTTGCCTCAACTCTCGGCATTCTTCTTCTGACTCAAATAGCACTGGGAATTACTAATGTTGTATATGTTTTGCCTCTATACGTGGCGATTGCACATAATTTATTTGCAGCCTGTCTTCTTTTAGCAACATTTACTGTAAATTACTTAGCCTGGAAGAAATGACCCTTCTTAAAAGTTATTATCAACTTTGTAAACCAAATGTGGTTTACATGATGTTGATATGCGCTTTTGTAGGAATGTTGTTAGCAGAAAAATCTGTAAGTTCTTTAAGTTATCTGATCGTGTCTTTAGTTGGTATTGCATTTTGTGCAGCTTCTGCAGCTGCAATTAATCAGGTAATTGACCGTGAGTCTGATGCCTCTATGACAAGAACAGATCAAAGACCATTGCCTCAGGGCGATCTGTCACCAATGCATGCATCAATGTTTGCCTTGGTTATAGGAGGCTTGGGTGCAACAATTTTATACGTATATGTAAATACACTAACAATGGTTCTAACGATAGCATCTCTAATAGGCTATGCTTTTATTTATACCGTTTATTTGAAGAGAGCAACCCCGCAAAATATTGTGATTGGAGGTCTTGCTGGTGCAGCTCCACCATTATTGGGCTGGTCATCTGTAACAAATACAATAGATCCCTTCGCTTTATTATTAGTTCTAATAATATTTGTATGGACTCCTCCGCATTTTTGGGCGCTTGCAATTTATAGAAAGGACGAGTACGCGAAGGAATCAATTCCAATGTTGCCAGTCACACATGGAGTAATATTTACCAAACTTCAAATAGTTTTATATACGATTATTTTGTTCATAGTCTCATTGTTGCCATATGTGGTTCTAATGTCTGGAATAATTTATTTAGTTTCTGCTCTAATATTAAGTTCAATCTTTTTGTATTACTCAATTAATCTTTATTACAGTGACGATGATAAAGATGCAATGAGCACTTTCCAATTTTCAATTTATTATATTTTTTTAATTTTCTTAGCTTTACTGGTAGATCATTTTATAATTGTGGCCTAATGACGATAAAGAAAAATATATTAATAATTCTTGTTTTTATATCCACGGTTTTAGCCCTTTTTATTAATAAGTTAACATCACCAAGAGTTTTGAGTGAAAACGAACTTTTAATTAATGGACTTTTTCTTTTTGAAACTCCAAAGCAAATATCAGATTTTACTTTTTTGTCAGAAGATAATATTGAATTTAAAAAAGATGACTTAATTGGAAAATGGACTTTAATGTATTTTGGATTTACAAGATGTCCTGACGAGTGTCCAACTTCAATGTATCAAATGTCAAAACTTGTCAAAGTTTTAAGAGAAAAAAACTTCCCATTAGAAGACAAACAATTTGTTCTAGTTTCCATTGATCCTGAAAGAGATTCACCAGAACAAATTAACAAGTATGCAAAGGGCTTTGATGAGGCATTTATTGGTGTATCAAATGTCAGGCCGATGTTGCTAAATCTTGCAACACAGCTATCTGTGAATAATGTAATGCCGAGTGAAGAAGAGACTGATCATTCTCACTTGGACAATCACGTAAATAACATATTACTGCTAAATCCAAATGGGGAATTTGCAGGAGTATTTAGACCCCCATTTGACTTATCAAGACTATCTTTGACTTATCAATCGGTAACTCAGTAATCTTTATATTTTAATAATTACTTTGCCTTTAGCCTTTCTGTCTTTGAGGTGAGCAATTGCTTGTGCGCCATCATTTAAACTAAATGAATCAGAGACTTCTGGATTAATTTTTCCATCCGAGTGAAGTTTAAATAATTCTTCAAAATTCTTTTTATTTTCTTCAGGGAACATTCCAACCCATGCACCCCAAAAAACTCCAACAATTTTCATACCCTTTAGAAGAGCAAGATTGATTGGGATTTTTGGAATCTCACCTGCTGCAAATCCAATTACTAAATATCTTCCATCCCATGCAGTAGCTCTGATACAAGGCTCTGAATATGAATCGCCAATTGGATCATAAACAACGTTAGCACCAATGCCCCCTGTTAATTCTTTTATTTTAGATGAAAGTTCCTTTTGCTGATCTCTATCAAGTTTTCCTGATGGATAAATAAAAGCTTCATCAGCGCCATGTTTTTTACAAAGATTAATTTTTTCTTCAGTTGATGCTGCAGCTATGACTTTAGCTCCCATAGCTTTTCCAAGCTCTACAGTAGCAAGACCAACACCACCTGCCGCTCCAAGAACTAACAAAGTTTCTCCCTCCTTTAAATCAGCTCTTTGTTTGAGAGCGTATAGGGATGTGCCATACGTCATTGGTAAAGCAGCAGCAGTTTCAAAGCTCATAGAGTCTGGTATTTTTACAGCAGCTGTTTCTGGAACAACAATCTTTTCAGCAAAAGCCCCCAAACCTGTCATCGCAAATACTCTATCACCCACTTTTAAATTTTTTACATCTTCAGCGATTGCTTCAACTATGCCTGATGATTCACCTCCAGGAGTAAAAGGTAGTTCTGGTTGAAATTGATATAGGCCTTGTATCATTAAAACATCAGGAAAGTTAACACTACCTGCTTTATTATTAATTAGTACGTGTCCAGGTAGAATTTCAGGATCAGGCACCTCATTAATTTGTAATTTATCTGGCATGCCCAGCTCGACACATTGTAAAGCTTTCATAATTTCCCCCTATAAATTTAAGTTGTAGTTTTTAACGAATTCATTCATTTCTTCGTTTGTATTTTCTGGAATTTTTCTTAATTTATTTAATGATAACTCTGCTTCTTTTTTTATACCATCTAAATTTAATGAACCATTAGATCTTAAAATTTTAATATTTTCTTTAGCTTTTTTAACACCATCTGAATGAAAGCTATTATTAGGTATTTTTCCTTTTACTGAGCCAATAACATACTCAATAGATTCTATGAATGATTCACTATTTTCAAAAAAAGATGCAACTAGCTTAAGATCATCAATTATTTCATTTCTTGCCTCATTGATATTTACTACCCGATTGTTTTTATCTATGTTCGTATCTTTATCTCTTCCTTTATAAATAACTTTTGAATCGTTTAAATCAATTTTTTCTTTCTCATCATCTGATATCTTAGGACTTTGATCGATTAAACAATAAATAAGAATAATATCTAAAAATTGCATGTGATGAACTGATGTACCAGTTATGTCATCAGGCAATAGATCAATACCTCTGACCTCAAGATACTCAATTCCGTATTCTTTTAAAAGATTGTATGGCCTCAAGCCATTTATAGATGATCTTTTAGGCCTTATAGCATCATAATATTCGTTTTCTATTTGAATAATTCCATTTGAAATCTGATGATATTCATCATTAGAATCTAACAAACCAAGTGCTTCAAAGTCCTTGTAAGGAACAGTAATTGCATCCTTTATCTTTTTTAGAAAACCTGACAACGAGTTATATTTAATATTGAAATTTTTCTGAGCCTTACTTTGATATCCTATATCACTCATTCTTAAAGACGTTGCATCTAAAAGATACATATCGTTAGAGTTAAGCTTTTCTAGTTTATGTTCTCTATTATTAACAAAAGACTTATCAACTACATTCGTTTGACCAAATTCTAGAAGCACAAACCAAAACAATCTTTTAAAGTTTCTTATTAATTTAAGATAGGCTTCATCAATATCAACTTGGTGATTTGAATTAGTTAAAAAAGCAAGAGAATCAGGATTTATAGAAAAGTTATAGTGCATACCAGAAACGCATTGCATGGTTGGTCCATATCTTACTTTTAGTCCTTTTCTATATACATGCTTAAGCAGGCCAATGTTGCTTTGGTGATAAAAGCCCAAATTTATATCTGATTCATCTTCAATTTGTGGAGGCATTGAAAAGGGCCATAACATCTCATTATCATCAATATTTTGTCCTACAAATACGTGAAGAGAATATAAAAAATTATAAAGATCATTAACATCTTCAAATGTGGGTGTAACTAGCTCGACCTGTGCCTCTGCGAAATCTGTAGTTATAAATTTATTTGTAAGAGCAGACCCCAAAGCATCTGGATGAGGTTTTTTAGATATACTACCCTCTTTATCTACTCTAAAAAATTCTTTCTCTATACCTCTTTTTATAATTAGATTTTTAAAGAAGCCTGAGTCTTTTAAATTCTCTAATCTACTTTTTAGTAATGCATTAGTCATTAAACCCTGGACCAGCTTTTACTATTTCAGGCTTTGCATTAAATTTTTTGAAGTTTTCTTGAAATTTTGTAATTAATTCTGAAAGATATTTTTCGTACTGATCTTTATTTTTCCATGTATTAATTGGATTTAGTAATTCAGTATCTACTCCATCAACTTTTATGGGTACAGATAGATTTAATCCAGGAACAGTTGTTGTTTCAACATTATCAAGCTCACCATCCTGAATTGCGTTAACAATTCTTCTCGTTGTGGGTATCTTAAATCTAGACCCTACTCCATAAGGCCCTCCAGTCCAACCGGTGTTTACAAGAAAAACCTTAGAATTAAAATTTTCAATGCGTTCCATTAAAAGCTCTGCATATTCATTTGCAGGCCTCGGAAAAAACGGCGCTCCAAAACACGTTGAAAAAGTCGATTCTATATCAGACCCTGATCCCATTTCAGTTGAACCAACTTTAGCTGTATATCCACTCAAAAAATGATATGCAGCTGCTTCTTTAGATAATAATGAGACAGGGGGTATAAGACCTGTAAGATCACAAGTTAAAAAAATAACTGTTTTTGGCTCGCCAGCTGCATTGCTTTCAACAGCATCCTCAATGTGAGACCTTGGATAACAACATCTTCCATTTTCAGAAAGCGAAGTATTACTATAGTCAGGCGCGCCATCTTCATTTATAAAAACATTCTCTATAACACTTCCATGTTTGATAGCTTTATAAATTACAGGTTCATTTTCTTCAGTTAAATTAATTGTTTTTGCATAACACCCGCCTTCAAAGTTAAAAACTGAGCCTTTGCTCCATCCATGTTCATCATCTCCTATGAGTGAACATTTAGGATCAGCTGATAGCGTAGTTTTTCCTGTACCAGATAAACCAAAAAATAAAGCTACGTTTCCATTAGAATTTACATTTGCAGAGCAATGCATTGGCAGAACACCTTTTTCTGGAAGTAGAAAATTTTGGACGGAAAACATAGATTTTTTCATTTCACCTGCATATTTCATACCAGCAAGAATAACTTTTCTTTTTGCAAAATTTATAATCACACAACCATCAGAATTTGTTCCGTCTTCAGAGGGGTCGCAAACAAAATTAGCAGCACTTATTATCTGCCACTCCTGCTTATTGGCCGGATTATAATCATCGGTAGCTACAAAAATAAGTCTAGAAAATAAAGAATGCCACGCAGTTTCTGTTGTAACTTTAACTGGCAAATAATGCTCATCATGAGAACCCACATGAACGTTAGAAATATATCTATTTTTTTCAGCTAGATATGTTTCAACTTTATTCCACAATGCATCAAATTTTTCTTCTTCAAAAGGCTTGTTAATTTCACCCCAATCTATAAGATTTTTTGTTCCTGCTTCTTTAACAATAAATCTGTCATTAGGGCTTCTTCCGGTTCTTTCTCCAGTAGATGTTGAAAATGCACCATTAGAAGCAATAACACCCTCATCGTTATTTACAGCTTCTTGTATAAGCTCTTCATTGCTCAAGCTTAAAGCTTCCGAAGTATTTGGTTGGGTGTTCATATTACTAACAAATATTATAGGTACTTGGGGGGAATAATTATATATGTTGAGGTGATAATTATGTACCTATAATATTTTATTCGTTAGCAATATATTGAATTACTATGTAGTGCATTAAAAAATTAAAACATTATTAAGTCAATAATCTATAAATTCTTTATATTAATAGGGTTAAGAGAGATAAAAATATGTAGTTATGCTACAAAGTTAGGCTAATTTAATCAAACCTCTATACTTAAAAATTGTAGCAATTAGGTAAGTTGCAAAAAATATAAAGCCATACTCTGCAAAGTTAAAAATAAATCTCCACCCATCCTCAGCACAACTTGGGCCACCGGCAAGCGTTCTATTTATAGCTTCAATAAGTCCAAAATAATCTACTTGAGCATGAAAAGGCATTCCACAACCTGATAGGTTGACCAATTCATCCAAAGACATGCTTTGAATATATATTTGTCTTGAGGTTACGAATAATCCAATCAAAGAAGAAATTGTAATTAATATAGCACTTATAAACTGCTTATTAATTAAATATCCAAGCAACCCAGAAATTGCCACTAATCCAAAAACATATCTAGTAAGTATACATAAGGGACAGGCCTGTAAATACATAACCTGGTCCATTATTATCGCTGCAAAAATTATTGCTAAAGCAGAAAACATAACCGACAGTTCAAAATAGTTTTGGAAAATATTTTTAACAATTGCTGATATTTTGTTGTACATTTTTCTTTAATTTTTTCCATTATAGAAAAACAAGAGTCATAATACATTATATAAAAGCTAAACATGAAAAATAGAATTTTTATCATAGATGGATCGTCTTATTTATATAGAGCTTTTCATGCTATGCCACCACTAAGCACTTCAAAAGGACAGCCAACTGGCGCAGTAAAAGGCGTTACAAATATGCTCATGAATTTAAAAAAAGACAGTGAAGGCTCGCCTATCATTGTTGTATTTGATGCAAAAGGAAAAACTTTTAGAAACGAAATTTATTCGGAATACAAAGCTAACAGGCCCCCTATGCCTGATGAACTTCGATTGCAATTAGATCCAGTCAAATCAATTTGTAGAGCTATAGGATTCCCACTTATAGAAATCGAAGGTGTTGAAGCAGATGATGTTATAGCAACAATAACTAGAATGGCTAAAGATGCCCAATATAAATGTGTTGTTTCATCCTTAGATAAAGATTTAATGCAACTTGTTGAAGATCCAGATACAACTTTAATGAATACTATGAAGCATGAAATTTTTAATGAGGAAAAAGTATTTGAAAAGTTTGGTGTAAAACCTAATCAAATAAGAGATATGTTAGCTCTTGTTGGTGATTCATCAGATAACATCCCAGGTGTTCCAAAAGTAGGTCAAAAAACTGCTGCAAAGTGGCTCAATGAATATAGCAATTTGGATGGAGTTATAAAAAATGCTGACTTGATAAAAGGAGTTGTTGGAGATAATTTAAGAAATAGCTTAAGTGAACTTCAAAGAAACGTTGACCTTGTTTCCTTAAAGGAAGATGTTGATTTAAATTTAAAGTTTGAAGATCTTTTAAAACTAAATCCAAACCAAGAAGAGCTAGATAAAATTTTTAAAGATTTAGAATTTGCACCAACAAACAAAGATAAAGATGAGCAGGCTCCTAAAAAAAATGGAAAATATCAAACAGTCCTTAGCAAGAAAGATCTTAATTCCTGGATTAATAAAATAAAGAAATCAAAAGCCTTTGCAATGGATACTGAAACAGATTCTGTCCAAACTGTTTCTGCTAACATGTTAGGGATATCTCTCTCAGTAGCAGAAAACGAAGGTTGTTATATTCCAATTGGACATGATTATGAAGGCTGCCCAGAACAATTATCCATGGATGAGGTGATCACAGTCCTTGGCCCTGCTATAGAAAAAAATCAAGATAAGATTGTTGGACAGAATCTAAAATTTGATATCCCAATATTATCAAGACACGGTATTAACATAACAAAGTTTTTGGCAGACACAATGTTAATGTCATATGTATTAAATAGTACAGCCACAAGACATGGTATGGATAGACTCGCTGATTATTATTTAAACTATACAACTACAAAATACACCGATGTAACTGGAACTGCCTCCAAACAAATAAGTTTTGCCCAGGTTAAATTAGATGTAGCCACTGATTATGCTGCTGAGGATGCAGATATTACTTTAAGACTATATAACGTGTTATCTCCATTGCTAAAAGAAAAGCCCATTCAGCAAAAGTTACTCGAGGATCTTGAATATCCGCTTGTTCATGTTTTATCAAGAGTTGAGCAAAATGGTGCAAAAATTGATAAGAAAAAATTAGCCAGCCATTCAAAGGAGTTGAGTGAAAAGATTGATGAATTATCTTCTGCAGCCTTTAAGATTGCCGGTGAAGAATTTAATTTAGATTCTCCAAAGCAACTTCTAGAAATACTATATGAAAAATTAGGATTACCTGTGCTAAAAAAAACACCCAAAGGCCAACCATCTACAAATGAGGACACACTTCAAAGATTATCTGAAGAATACGAATTGCCAAAAATTATTCTGCAATATAGGACGCTAGCAAAATTAAAGTCTACTTATACAGATAGTTTAATAAATATTGAAAATCCTAAGACAAAAAGAATTCATACATCATATCAACAAGCCGTAACTTCAACTGGTAGGCTGTCATCTACTGAACCAAATTTACAAAATATACCTATAAAAACTGCTGAAGGCAGAAGAATTAGAGAGGCTTTTGTTCCTGAGAAAGGCAATATATTAATATCAGCAGATTACTCTCAAATAGAACTTAGGATAATGGCTCACTTATCAGATGATAAAAATTTAACCAACGCATTTAATAATGATATTGACGTTCATTCTTCAACAGCGGCTGAGGTTTTTGGAGTTTCAATTGAAGATGTTTCTCAAGATCAAAGAAGAAGCGCTAAAGCGATTAATTTTGGGTTAATGTATGGAATGTCTGCTTTTGGATTGACAAGACAACTTGGAATTCCAAGAGGCGAAGCACAAGAATATTTAGATACATATTTTGCGAGATATACAGGTGTTCGGGATTATATGGATAATATAAAAGCAAAAGCAAAGGAAGATAAGTTTGTTGAAACGATCATGGGCAGACGACTTTATCTAAATGAAATAAATGCAGCAAATGGTTTAAGAAGACAAGCAGCTGAAAGGGCTGCTATTAACGCTCCGCTTCAAGGTTCAGCAGCAGATATTATTAAGAAGGCTATGCTTGACATTGATGAGCTCTTATTAAACGAAATGAAAGAAGTAAAAATGATTATGCAGGTTCACGATGAATTAGTTTTTGAGTGTCCAAAAGATAACGCTGATATGGTCATGCAAAAAATGAAAGACACTATGGAGAAAACTGTTAAATTAAATATTCCTTTAATAGCTGAAGCTGCTATTGGTTATAACTGGAATGAAGCTCACTAAACTGACATATCACTTAATACTGTCAATGAATTCCTGAGCAACCTCTCTTTCTATACCAGATGCAAAAAAATGACCACCAGAATATTTCTTAACTATTGGATTTTGATATTTTTTAATTGTTTCTTCAACCAGCTTAGAATCTATTTCAGCATCATCTTCTGCATATGCAAAATAACTTGGTATAGACTTATTTCCTATAATTCTATGATCTTCAAGCCTATTTCCTGTGGCATTCCCTAAAAAAAATCTTTTAAAAAATTTTTCAGTTCCTTTAACATTAAATTGTCCAATGTAATGATCTAGGAGTTTTTTACTCATTAAATCTTCATACTCTTCTATTCTTTTTAAAACACCAGGAACTAAAAATCCTCTTATTAACAAGTCACCATATAAAGGAATCTTTACTATTGATAAGAGTGGTATATTCTCAGAATTAATAAGTGGAACTTGATAACCAATGAAACTAATGTTTTCTGGATTATTTGCGGAATATTTAGCTACAACTGCAGCACCAAAAGAGACACCATATAATATTACATCTTCAACTTTACAATGCTCAATCAGCTCTTTAAGTTGTCTTTCCATAAGCTCAATGCTTACGTTACTATTTATTCTATCTGAATAACCTCTACCATATTGATCATAGGTTATTACTCTATAATTATTTTTAATAAAGACATTTACATATTCCTCGTATGCCAGTGATCCAAAAGTGGCACCATGAACCAAAACAATAACTTTATTATTTTTATCTCCAATGTCTTTATAAGAGGTTATACCATCACTTAACCTAACTTCTTCATATCCAGAGTTTAGTCTAAATTCATTTATATCAATGTTTTCTCTATCAAGAGTGAGATACAAGCAAACTGGAATAAGAATAAATATTGATAAAAGAAAGAAAATTCGTTTCAATTAATTAGCTCTTTCTAATGGAACGTAATTCATTTCCTCTGGAAGAAGAACTTTGATACCATGCATTTCTCTTAGATCTGAAACTTTCATTGAGAGATACTCTTCGGGCATTTTAAATGGCCATTTTTTTTTCATCTTTAAGGCACTAAATATCACCTTTCTTTTAATTCCACCGAGCTTCCAAATAATTTTAATTAATCCAAAATATCCTATTTCTTTTATCAAGTCCTTATATAGTTGCTTTATCTGAGGGAGCTTTTGATAGCCTAATATATATTTTAGTTCCCATTTACTACCCCATAATACCCAGGTATCAAGAATTGACTCTTGCTCTAAAGATATATCCAGGCCAAAAATTACATGAGTACAGTCATGATCTCTTAGAAGAGTTCCAGAATCCTTATTATCTTCAAATATTTCTTTAGTATCAGGGAAAGAGTTGTAATAACAATCTAAAGCCTCTTCCAATGTAAGGTCACAGTCTTGATTTTGATAATCTAACATTATTGAATAAATTTTAATATTTCAGCAGAAAACTTGTCAAAACCTGTTCCATTTTGGGACGAAATAGCCAAAGCATCTACTTCGTGAATTTTAGTTTTAACATTTTTAACAGTAGTTGCAATTTTATTGTTTGATAATTTATCGCTTTTTGTAAGAACTGGTAGAAAAGGAACATTGAAATCTCTGCAAAGCTGAATCATGTCCCAGTCGCTTTCTTTCAGAGGATGACGAATATCCATAAATATAATGACTGCGGTGAGAGCTTGTCGTTTTTGAAAGTATTGTCCCAACAATGGTCCCCAGTCTTGTTTTTTTGCTTTACTAGACTTTGCAAATCCATATCCAGGTAAATCCAAAAGCTTCAAATTTTCATTTACTTTAAAGAAATTAATTTCTGTTGTTCTACCGGGAGTCTTACTAATTCTTGCTAGTTTTTTATTATCAGTTAGAACATTCAATGCACTAGATTTTCCAGCATTCGATCTTCCTGCTAGCAAAATTTCATACCCAATATCTTCAGGTAGATTTTTATAGCTTGTTACACCAAAAACAAACTCTGTTTTTTTAAAAAGGTTTTTCATTTAATCGTTTATATCATATCAACCTATGTTTATAATACACATCAACAAGACACACATTTATATATTCAATGAAGTATTCATTACTATATTTTATTTTTTTTGTCCTCTCAGTTGATGTAAATGCTGCTGATGATAAATCTAAAGAAATGAAATTGCCAGAAACTTTTATTTCTGGAGACGCAAGCGTGGGAGCTCAATTAGTAGACTCTTGTGCTGCATGTCATGGCGTTGATGGAAATAGTATTAGTACCGATTGGCCCAAGCTTTCAGGACAGAATCAAAGATATCTTTATGAGCAACTTAAATACTTTAGAGACGGAGCAAGAATGAATGCTTTAATGATGTCAGTTACACCATACCTGCAAACATTAAGCGATGATGATTTAAAACATATCGCTGCTTTTTATTCTCAATATAACAGCACAACTGGACAGGCCAAAAATGATGAAGAGCTTTTGGCATTGGGAACGCAATTATATAGGTTTGGAAATATTAAAAAACAAATCCCAGCATGCACATCATGTCATGCAGTATATGGTCAGGGTAATAGTTTGGCAGGCTACCCTTCAGTAGCTGGACAACAGGTCGGTTATTTAACTTCTACACTTAAGGCATATCGATCAAAAGAAAGAAATAGTGGAGAATCCTCATTAGTGATGCAATCTATTGCAGCAAATCTAACAGATTACGAAATAGATGCATTAGCAAATTATATGCATGGACTTTATCAATGAAAGAAAAATTAATAAAAATATTTACAATTTTAGTTTTTACAATTTCAACATTTGCAGAAGCTGAATATAGGTTAGGAGTTGATTATAGGATTGCTGATAATCCTCTTCCTGTAAAAAAAGATGGAGTGGTCGAGGTTATGGAAACCTTTTGGTATGGATGCAATGCTTGTTATCAGTTTGATCCAGTTATAAACAAGTGGGCTGCAAGTCAAGCAGAAGATATAAAGTTTACAAAAGTACCTGTTACATGGAGCAAAATTCATCAAGAACACGCCAAGTTGTATTACGCCGTTGAGGCGCTTAAATTGGATCCTTCAACGCATTCAGCAGTTTTTGTAACAATGCACAAAGAAGGTAATTTCTTGCCAAATACGAAGGCTATTCAAGAGTTTTTGGAAAAATTTGGAGTAGCACCAGAGGTTTCAATTAAATATCTAAATTCTTTCACTGTAAAACAGCAGGTAAGTAGAGCATCCAAACAAGCCAGACAGTTAAGAGTATCCTCAACACCTATGATGATAGTTGATGGTAAATATATTATTGAATCTAGAGGTTCATATGAGAAGATAATGAAAGTCGTTGATCATGTTGTAGAACTTCAAAGGCCTAATTCTTAAAAATGATATGAAATATAGTAAATTTTTATTAGTTACATTATGTTTTTTCTTTCTATTTAATGGAAAGAAATATGAGCAAGCTGTTATTGATAGATTATCTGTACCGGTGAAAGTTTGTCTAGAGGGGCAAGATTGTGGAAGTGCAGCACAAGCATCTCAGTCAGTTGTAGCTGTCGCCCCTGCGGCAGTTAAGAAAGTAGAGTTATCAGAAGGATCAGAACATACAGTAAAAATGTTAAATTCTGGTGAAGGCGGGCAAATGATTTTTGAACCAGCTGTTTTAAAAGTGTCTGTAGGTGACACAATTCATTTCAAAGCATCGGACATGTCTCATAATTCTGCAAGCATAGATGGAATGCTGCCAGATGGAGCAGAGTCTTGGTCTGGTCAAATGAATATGGATATAAGTGTTACTCTAGATACCGAAGGTGTATATGTTTATCAATGTGATCCACACGTAATGATGGCAATGATTGGTGTTATCCAAGTTGGTGAGGCAGTAAATATGAGTGAAATTAAAACTGCATCAAATAGTCTAAAATCATCTTTTGTTATGAATGCTGAAAGAATTGATACATACTTAAATCAGCTTTAATTTTTTTCTAAATCAGAGATCCTTTCCTCTAGGTTATCAATAATTCTTTTAAGATTTTCATATTTTGTTTTTTTGACATAGCCACTTTGTTCTACAATTTTTTCAATTTGAGGAAAAATACTATCCTCAATATTTTTAACTGCATCTTTTGGAATTAGCTTGCTAAAAATTTTAAGCTCTTTCTCAATAATGTTTTTAAGCGCTTCTGTTAGGTCTTTATCTTTCATATTTATCTTTTATTATATGTGTTAAATTTTGCCAAGATGAGAATTCATCTGGTTTTTTAAAATTTTGCTCCCATTCATCATGATTATTATTAAACCATAAGCAATCTATACCAAGATTATCGGCAGCATACATGTCATTTATTTGATGATCACCAATGTGAAGCATATTTTCAAAAGTAATATCATTCATTTGGGCTAAGGCCATGTCAAAATGAGATCTGTTTGGTTTGCTGTCTCTAGCCTCAAGAGAGCTGATAGAAAACTTAAAATATTTTCCAATTTTAAATTTATAAATATCCGCATTTCCATTGGTTAATATCCCGAGTAAGTATTTTTTTGATAAGTCCGAAATACATTCTTCCACTCCATCAAAAAAAATAATTTCATGCCTTTTAGATATAAAAATATCAAATGCACTTTCTACAATCTCATTCCTAAACTTTATTGGATTTACATGAGATAGTTTTTTTCTAAAGGTTTCCTTTCTGAGCTTGCTTATGTCCCATGCAATGCTCTCGTCTTCTTTTATTAACTCTTCTCTAAGTTCTAAAAAATCACTAAAATCCCCCCATTCAACTTTGCCAACTTTATCTTCTATCCATTTTCTTGTGTCTATTTCTGCCTTAATTATTGTTGGACGGTTATCCCACAAGGTGTCATCTAGATCAAAAGTTATCATTTTTATTTTCTTATTCACTTTTTTGCTCGTGGGTGTGATTTGTCATAAATTTTTGCCAAATGCTGATAATCTAATTTTGTATATATCTGTGTAGTTGATAATGAGCTATGACCAAGAAGTTCTTGTATAGTTCTAAGATCACCACTGGATTCAAGCATATGAGTAGCGAAACTATGTCTTAGCATATGAGGATGAACTGGTGGCAAGCCTTGTTTTATTGCCATTTTTTTTAACCTCAGCTGAATGCTTCTAACCGAGAGTCTTGAACCTTTTGAATTTAAAAAAAGTGCATCGGTATTATTTGAAATTTTCTCCCGCTCATTCAACCAATTATTAATTGCGTTAATAGCAAATCTACCCATTGGCACTAATCTTGTTTTAGAACCCTTTCCTATTACTCGCAGAAAAGACATATTTTCTTCAAAATCACTAATATTTATGTTTACAGTTTCTGAAACTCGTAATCCTGATGAATACATTAGCTCAACTATAGCCATATCTCTAATCTCTATTGTATTAGAAGGCTTAAAGTTCAAAAGTTGTTCAACATCCTCAGGAGAAAGAACGTCAGGTAAAGTATTTGATGATTTTGGCGCAGTAACTAGTTCAAAAGGTGACGAGCTTATAAGATTGTTTTTTTTTAAAAATCTAAAAAATCCTTTTGCAGATGATAAGTGCCTTTGAATACTTTTAGGCTTATTATTTTGTGAATACAGATCGCCTATCCACGCAGAACAGACTTCCTCTTTAATGTCTGAATAATTTGTTACGTTCAATTTCTCTAGAAATAGATAAAGTTTTTTAAGATCTCTTTCATATGATTTTGTTGTATTTTCTGAGAGATTTTTTACTTGAGAGACAAAAACGAGGTATTCATTAATGTCATTAAGAATAGGCGAGGTATTCTTCATATATTATTTTGATAATTTCTTCTCTAAAACATCTCTTATATATTCTATAAAAGTGGTATCTTCGTCTCCAAGATATTTAGATCTATCATAGCTTCCTAACATCAAAAGACCAATTTGACTTTCAACAAGAACTACTGAAATCACCATAGACTCAACCCTTTTATCTTTAAATAAAACTGACATTTTTTCTGAAGAGAATGATCCGCAATGAATAGCCCCTTTATGAAATGAAAGATCAGTTACTTTTTCAAGTTCATCTATCTTCTCATTTTTATAAAATTTAAGTATTGGCTTGTCCACTTTAAAGTCTTTTTTAAAAGCATCTTCGACTACTTTTATAATCTCTTGTTTAGAATTAGATTCAAGAATTTTTAATGTGAGACTCTTTGATTTATTGAATAGATCTTCATTTATGTTAGCTGTTTCAACGAACGAAGATAATAAATTTATAAGATTCTTATGCTCCTCTCTAAGTTTTAATATTTGCCTTTCAAGAATCGATGAGGCAGAACTAGAAGAATGTTTAAATTTCATCTCTCCAACAAGTGACTCTCTGCTTTCAAAGAAGTCTAAGTTATCAAGTAAGAAAAGCTCAACATCATTAGGATTTAATTCTTTAGTCACTTATATTTCCTCTATATATAAAACTTGCAGGACCCGTCATTAATATACCATTTTTATTTTTTTTAAAGACTAATTCACCACCAATTGACCTTATTTTTAGAAGTTTATCCTTAAGAAAATATGAAGCAACGCATAATGCAGCTGATCCACATGACAAGGTTTCACCAACGCCATTTTCATAAGTTCTTATATCAATACTGTTCCCATCTTTTTTTAATATTGACAAATTAATATCGAGTTCCTTAATAATCGCTTCAAGATTTTTATATATTTCATTAAGATTAATTTTTTTAATAGATTTCATTTTTATGCAAAGATGGTTATTTCCAATATTTGATATAAAGAAATTATTCACCCCTTTATTTTTTAATTTGTTATATAGACTTTTATGTACAATTTTGTCTGGTGGTTCGATATGAACCTGAATCATTTTTTTCGCTCTAGGCTCACAAATAATGTTTTTTGTTTTAGTTTGGAAATTTACTTTACCTATTGGAGCAAAACTATTGTTCCATATATATTTTGCAGCACATCTTATGCCATTAAGGCACATCCCGGCTTCTGATCCATCAGCATTAAAAAATCGTATAAAAAAGTCATGATTAGGTTTTGTTGGAAGATCAATTTTTATTAGCTGATCAAATCCTATTCCTATATTTCTGTCAGAAATTTTTATTATTTTATTTCGAGTAATTTTTAATTCGTCCTCAATAGAATTGATGATAATAAAATCATTACCGTTACCATGCCATTTTTCAAAATTAAGACCCAAGATTTACCTCATGTCTTATCAGGTCTTCGTATGTTTCTCGTTTTCTAATAATTTCAAACTTATCATCGTCTACCAATATCTCTGGTGGTTTACGTCTAGAATTATAGTTAGATGACATAACATGCCCATATGCACCTGTTGTTTTTATAGCCAAAATACTGCCACCTGATGCACCCAAGCTATAATTTTTAGCCATTACATCAGATGATTCACATATTGGCCCAACTATTGTCCACTCTTTTGCTGGGACTTTATTCTTCTCAACATTTATTATTTGATGTTTTGCATCATATAAGGCCGGCCTTATTAAGTCATTCATTCCAGCATCAATAATGAGATAATCATCTTTAACGTATTCTACGCTTGTTAATAAAATCCCAGCATCTCCAGAAATGCTTCTTCCAGGCTCTAAAATAATTTTTTCATTTCTGTCACTTAAGATATTCTCAAGATCTTTTATCAAATTTGAGGGAGAAGGAAAGTTTGAGTCATTATAGGAGATACCTAAACCCCCTCCAACATCTAGAAATTTAAGCTCAATACCAAGTTTATTAATTTCTTTAGCAAGTTTTTTTATATATTTTGCAGATTCTTCAAAATCATTTAATTCAAATATTTGAGAGCCAATATGACATGACAAGCCAATAAGGTTTAGTGAACTAGAACTTAAAATATATTTAGATAAATTAATAACCCCCTCTAACAAAACACCAAATTTATCTTTTTTTCTTCCGGTTTTAATATATTCGTGTCCACCTGAGTCGATCTCAGGATTGAATCTTATTGCAACATCAACAATTTTATTTTCATCAGTAGCTAATTTTTCTATTCTTAACATTTCTGCCTCAGATTCAATGTTAAAAGACAAAATATTTTTTCTTATGCCTTGGATAATTTCTTCGTTGGATTTTGCAATTCCTGTAAATATTATTTTTTTTGGATCTACACCAGCAGCCAAGACCCTCTCCAATTCACCTCCAGAGACGATATCAAAACCACTTCCCTTATATTTTAATAATCTGAGCACAGAAATATTGCTTAGAGACTTAACAGAAAAACAAACCAATCCATCATTTTTTTCGAAGGCATTAGAATAGGACTCAAAATTGTCCAATAAAGTCTTCTTTGAATATACATATGCGGGAGTACCAACCTCTTTAACAATGTCGGTCACAGCAACATTTTCACAAAAAAGAATATTATCTTTGTATATAAATTTACTCATGTGTTAAAAATATAATTTTCAGAATATAAGAGGACCCTTTACACCGCACCCATATAAAAGGAACACCACAATTAAATTAAAAATTTTTTTGATATTCATAAACAGTATTATGAATTTAATTTATTTAAATTGATATAAAAGGTTTTTAGTATTTGTAACTTTCTTCTTTAAAAGGTCCATCTTGAGGAACATTAATATAATCAGCTTGTTCTTTAGTAAGTTGAGTTACCGTTCCCCCAAAACCTTCAACCATTAGACTAGCAACTTCTTCATCAAGTTTCTTAGGCAATACTTCAACGGTTAACATTTCTGCTTTTTTATCAGCATCATTTATATTTGCAAAACCTTGTTTATATAAATGAATTTGTGCAAGAACTTGATTGGCAAAAGATCCATCCATAATTCTACTAGGATGCCCTGTTGCATTTCCAAGATTTACTAACCTTCCTTCAGCTAGCAAAATAATATAGTTTTTGCTGGACAAATCAGGAGTTCCGTCTGGGGCTGTATCTCTAAAAACTCTGTGAACCTGTGGCTTAATCTCATCCCAGTAATAGTTTTCTCTCATATAAGCAGTATCAATCTCATTATCAAAATGACCAATGTTACACACAACAGCAGTATTTTTTAAAGTGCTTATCATTGCAGAATCACAAACATTTACATTGCCAGTAGTAGTTACTATTAGATCTGTATCACCCATGACATCCATGTTAATATCCTTAGGATCTCTGGTTACCACACCATTTTTGTAACATGAGACAACTGCAAATCCATCCATGCATGCCTGCATAGCACAGATTGGATCTGATTCAACAACACTTACTATCATGCCTTCTTGAGCCAAACTTGCAGCCGAACCTTTACCAACATCTCCATAACCAATTACTAATCCTTTCTTACCAGAAAGCAACATATCGGTTCCTCTTTTTAGAGCATCATTAAGACTGTGTCTGCATCCATATTTATTATCATTTTTTGCTTTTGTAACTGAGTCATTAACATTAATGGCAGGAATTTTTAATTCGCCTTTTTCTAGCATCTCTTTTAACCTATGCACTCCCGTTGTTGTTTCTTCAGATACGCCATGAATAGTCTCTAACATGTCAGGAAATTTTGCATGCACCATACCTGTAAGATCACTTCCGTCATCAAGAATCATATTTGCATCCCATGGTTTTCCATCTTTACAAATAGTTTGTTCAATACACCACTCGTACTCTTCTTCAGTTTCACCCTTCCAAGCAAATACAGGAACTCCTTTTGCAGCCATTGCTGCTGCTGCATGATCCTGGGTTGAAAATATGTTACAAGATGACCATCTTAATTCTGCTCCTAGATCAACTAATGTTTCCATCAAAACAGCAGTTTGAATAGTCATGTGAATGCATCCCATAATTTTTGCACCAGCCAAAGGCTGCTCATCTCTATATTTATCTCTTAACGCCATTAAGGCCGGCATCTCATTTTCTGCAAGAGATATTTCTCTCCTTCCAAATTCAGCAAGTTTTATATCAGCAACTTTATAATCGTTTTCCATATTAATTTCCTTATATTTATTTATTGTGAAATTTCTGATGCTTTATCAGTTTTCTCCCATGAAAGATCAATATCAGTCCTTCCAAAATGACCATAAGCCGCTGTCGGAAGATAGATTGGTCTTTTAAGATCAAGCATATTTATAAGACTTTTAGGCCTAAGATCAAATTTTTCATCAACTATTTTTTCAATAGTCTCTTTTGATACTTTTTCGCTATCAAATGTATTTACATTTATTGATGTAGGCTTAGCTACTCCAATTGCATATGAAACTTGAATCTCACAATAATCTGCAAGCCCAGCTGCAACAATATTTTTAGCTACATATCTTGCTGCATAAGCTGCTGATCTATCAACTTTTGATGGATCTTTTCCTGAAAATGCACCACCACCATGTCTTGCCATACCGCCATAGGTATCTACAATAATTTTTCTTCCAGTAAGACCGCAATCACCAACTGGGCCACCAATTACAAACTTCCCTGTTGGATTGATATATATCTTTGTTGAATCTAGTATCCATTCTTGAGGAACAATTGGCTTAATGATATTTTCCATTACTCCTTCTTTAATTTCATCTTGTGAAACATCTTCATCGTGTTGGGTTGAAAGTACAATTGCTGAAAGACCTTCAATCGTCTTTCCGTCATCTGAGTAAATTGCACTTACCTGACTTTTTGCATCTGGTCTTAGCCATGAAAGCCCATCGCTTTTCATAACTTCTGCTTGTTGTCGGACTAGTCTGTGAGAAAGATCAATTGGAAGAGGCATAAGTGCTTCAGTTTCAGTACAGGCATAACCAAACATAAGTCCTTGATCTCCAGCGCCTTGTTCGAGGTTTTCGCCTTCTCCTTCCGTAACTCCTTGAGAAATGTCTGGAGATTGTTCAAAAACTAAGTTTGTAAATTCACATGTATCTCCATTAAATCCATATTCATCATTATCGTATCCAATATCATTAATGGTTTGTCTTACTACAGGTTCCAAATCAGGGCTTCCAGTTGAAGTTATTTCGCCAGCAATAAAAACCATATTATTTTTAATCATAGTCTCGCATGCAACTCTACTATTTGGATCTTCTGCTAAATATGCATCCAAAACAGCATCTGAAATTTGATCACAGACCTTATCTGGATGTCCTGCCGAAACAGATTCTGAAGTAAATATATAACTCATTTTTTTCTCTCCCTGATTTAAACTGTGAAGAATTATTTTATAGAGTGTTTACTAAAAAAGAATTGAGATCACAATATATCTATTCTATATCAAAAAATATGAAATATTTAGATTATGTCGTTGCTTTTTATCACAAAGATATTATCATCTTTTTATCTAACGGGGAAAAAATTTGCAGCATATAGTTCCTACTAACGCATTAAGATTTTTATCTATTGATGCTGTTCAAAAAGCTAATTCTGGTCATCCTGGCATGCCTATGGGGATGGCAGAAATAGCAACTTCGTTATGGGGCAAACACTTAAATCACAACCCACTAAATCCTCATTGGTTTGATAGGGATAGATTTGTTCTTTCTAATGGGCATGGATCGATGCTTTTGTATAGCTTACTTCATCTAACTGGGTACGATATATCAATAGATGATCTTAAAGATTTTAGGAAGTTACATTCTAAAACTCCTGGACATCCCGAATACGATATAGACATTGGAATTGAAACAACCACAGGTCCATTAGGCCAAGGTATTGCAAATGCTATTGGCATGGCAGTTTCAGAAAAAATAATGGCAGCCGAATTTAATGAAGATGATATTAAACCAATTAACCATTATACATATGTTTTTTTAGGTGATGGCTGTCTTATGGAAGGAATCTCGCATGAGGTATGTTCATTTGCTGGAACTCATAAACTAGGAAAACTAATTTGTTTTTACGACCAAAATGGAATTTCAATTGATGGAGAAATTGAAAATTGGTTTACAGATGACTCTATAAAAAGATTTGATAGTTATGGTTGGCAAACTATATGTGTAGATGGCCATAATATTGAAGAAATCGATAAAGCTATAGTCGATGCAAAAAATGAGACAAATAAACCAACAATGATTTTTTGTAAGACAATAATTGGTTTTGGTTCTCCAAATAAGTCAGGAACTGCTGATGTTCACGGAGCAGCTTTGGGAGAGGAAGAAGTAATAAAAACCCGAAAAGCTCTAAATTGGGATCATGATGCATTTAAAGTTCCTCAAGAGGCATATGATTTTTGGGATTCAACCAAAAAAGGCTCTGAATTAAATTTGGATTGGGATAATTTGATTAAAACCTACGACGAAAAATATCCTGATAAATCAGCAGAACTTAAAAGAAGAATTAAAGGCGACTTACCTGATGATTTTGAGAATAGTTTTAAAATCTTCTTGTCAGAATGTGATAAAAATAATATGCCAATGGCAACAAGAAAGTGCTCAAAAGCATGCCTTGATTTTTTTGTAAAAGAATTACCAGAATTAATTGGCGGATCAGCTGATTTAACTCCATCAAATAATACTTTTTCATCATCAAGTTCTACTTTCTCAAATGAAAACCCTTCAGGTAATCATATTAACTATGGAGTAAGAGAGTTTGGAATGTCTGCAATTATGAATGGCATGGTTCTTCATGGTGGCATAAAACCATATGGAGCAACTTTTTTGGTATTTACTGACTATGCTAGAAATGCAGTAAGATTATCAGCCTTAATGGAGATACCAAGTATTTTCGTATATACACATGATTCAGTAGCTTTAGGTGAAGATGGTCCAACACATCAGCCTGTAGAACATATGGTAACTTTGCGGTCTACTCCAAATTTAAATAGTTGGAGACCAGCAGATCTTGTAGAAACTGCGGTAGCTTGGAACGAGGCAGTTAAATCAAAAAAAACACCAACTTGTTTAATCTTTAGTAGACAAGGAACTTCAGCAATATCACGTACTGAAGATCAATTATCCTTAATTAACAAGGGCGGTTATCTTATCGATGAAAGTGACAACTCTGATATTACTCTCATTGCATCAGGAAGCGAAGTTCAATTGATTATAGATGCAGCAAAAGAATTAAAAAATCACTCTATCTCTGCAAATGTTGTATCAATGCCGTCTTTAGATTTATTTTTACAGCAATCTGAGGAATTTCAGAGTTCAATAATTAATCCTGATAAACCAATACTCGTTGTTGAATGTAGTCATCCTAATTCTTGGTACAGGATTTTAAATAGAAAAGATAAAGTAATTGGAATAGAAAGTTTTGGAGAATCTGCTCCAGGCAGTGAATTACTTGATCATTTTGGGTTTAATACTGAAAATGTTGTTAATTCAGCTAAATCATTACTAAATGATTAACCTATCATCATTAGATCTTAATAATAAAAACTTAGTCATTAGAGTGGATATGAACGTCCCAATTAAAGACGGAGATGTTCTTGATTCAACAAGAATTAAGGCATGCTTGTCAACTATTGAATACGCACTTGAAAATAATGCAAAAGTTCTTTTGATAAGTCACTTGGGTAGACCCATTGAAGGAAATTTTGAGGAAGAGTTTTCACTAAAACCTGTTGCAAATGAACTAAGTAAAATCATAAACATGGATGTTGAACTTATTGAAACATTAGAATCTAATAAAATTTTTAAGTCATCATCAAATATTCAAGTTTTAGAAAATATAAGATTTTTTGAAGGAGAAAAAGAGAACTCTCAAGAGTTAGGTAATAAATTAGGATCTCTTGGAGATATATATGTTTTTGATGCTTTTGGGACTGCGCACCGAGAACAGGCATCGACTCATGCTGCAATAATGAATGCTCCAATAGCTTGCTCTGGGCTATTGCTAGAGAAAGAAGAAAATTTCTTATCGCAGGCGCTTAAAAAATATGAAAGACCTTATATTGCTATCATAGGTGGCGCAAAAGTTTCTACAAAACTTGATCTTATAAAGCATATTAATGAAGTCGCAGACCATATTATCGTAGGTGGAGGTATTGCAAATACTTTTATAAAGTCTTCAGGCCTTAATGTTGGAAACTCACTAACTGAAGAATCAATGTTAGAAATAGCAAAGAGCATCTTGGATAAAGGTAAAATCATACTACCTAATAGAGTATTAACATCTAAAACATTTGAAGGAAAGGATATAAAAGAAACCTCAATAAGCAACATTGGTAATGATGAAATGATTTTAGATTTATACCTAGAGCAGGAAACAAAGACTTTGATTAATAATGCTAAGACTATTCTTTGGAATGGACCCATGGGAGTATTTGAAAATTCTTTATTTGAAAATGGCACAAAGGAACTTTCTAAAGAAATTGCTAAGTCTAATGCTTTTTCTCTTGCTGGAGGAGGCGAAACATTGTCGGCAATAAATAAATATATTAAATCAGATGATGTATCATATTGTTCAACAGGCGGGGGCGCCTTTTTAGAATTTATGGAGGGTAAAGTTTTACCTTCTATTAAAGCTCTAAATTCAAAAAAATAGGGAGTTAATTTATGTCACTAAATAATATTGAAGATATAGCAGCCTATATTGTCGCAGATGGCAAAGGTATCTTAGCTGCTGATGAAAGCAACCCAACTTGTGGAAAAAGATTTGATTCTATTGGTGTTGAGTCCACCGAAGAGAATAGAAGAGATTACAGAGAAATGCTTTTTAGGTCTAAAGGAATGAAAGGCAATATTGGTGGAGTAATATTATTTGATGAGACTATAAGACAATCAGCTGCTGACGGAACTTTACTTCGAGATTTAATAACTAGTCAAGATGCCCTTCCTGGAATAAAGGTTGATAAGGGTCTTCAACCTATTGATGATTGTCCTGGAGAAACCGTGACAGTTGGATTGGATGGATTAGATGAGAGATTAAAAGAATATTCATCTATGGGAGCTAAATTCACTAAATGGAGGGCTGTCATAAATATAGGTGAAGGAATTCCAACTGATAAATGTATTGACTTGAATATGCAGGCATTAGCGGATTATGCAAAATGTGCTCAAGATAATGCAATGGTTCCTATAGTAGAACCTGAAGTATTAATGGATGGAGTTCACTCTATTGATGATTGCTATGACGCATCTGCTCGTTCTTTAAAATCGCTGTTTGATCATCTTGATAAAAAGGGGATAAATATAAAGGGAACTATCCTAAAACCTAACATGGTTACTTCTGGAAAAGACTCAGACGTTCAAGCAAGCATTGGCGAAGTCGCTAAGAGAACTTTAGAATGTTTAACTGAGAATGTTCCGTCTGATCTTCCTGGCATAGCATTTTTATCTGGAGGTCAGTCAGATATCTTGGCTACTGCTCATTTAGATGCGATGAACAAGATTGGTGGCTTTTCTTGGAAATTAAGTTTTTCTTATGGGCGGGCTCTTCAAGCTGCAGCATTGAAAGCATGGGGTGGAAAGCCAGAAAATGTTTTCATTTCTCAAGATGAATTATCTCACAGGGCAGAAATGAATAAACTCGCTTCCCTTGGCAAATGGGAAGAAGAACTCGAAGACAGATAAGACTTGTTAGCAACTGTTCAAAGAGTCTCTAACGCAGAAATAGTTATTGACGACGATATTTTTACTTCAATTAGTGATGGATGCTTAATGTTTGTGTGCGTTGAGAAAGACGATGTGTCTCAGAACATAAATAATATGGTGAACAAGCTTTTAAATTTTAGGATGTTAGATGGCCCAAAAGGAATAACCTCATCACCTTTAAATGATTCAGGAAAAGAAGTCTTAATAGTGAGTCAATTCACCTTGGCTGCTATTACAAATAAAGGCAATAAGCCAAGCTTTCACAAGGCAGCTGAACCAGATAATGCCAAATTAATGTATGATGAATTTGTACGCGAATTTAAAAAATCATTTCCTAATGTTAAAGAAGGTAAATTTGGAGCTTTTATGGAAATATCTTTGACAAACATAGGACCAGTAACTTTTAATTTTAAAACTTAAATAATATGAAGAATATTTCAATTTTCTGTGGTGCTCATGAAGGCAAAAATCCTAAATATGCTCAATCAGCCAAGATTATTTCAAAAGCAATAGCAAAGAAAGGTATCAATGTTGTTTTTGGAGGAGGAAATGTTGGTTTGATGAAGATAATATCAGATACCGCTCTTGATAATGGCGTTGAGGTTCTTGGTATATCTTTAAAATCTCTTCATGTATTAGAGTTAGCAAATCCAAGACTCAATGAAATTGTAGTTACAGATACACTTCTAGATCGTAAAGATGAATTTATGTCTAGATCAGATGCGTTTATAGTACTTCCTGGTGGAGTAGGTTCGCTTGATGAGTTAGCCGAAATTATGGCAAGCAATCAATTAGGAATAATCAATAAACCCGTGGGTATTTTAAATACTGAAGGTTACTACGATCATTTACTAAAATGGTTTGATAAGGCTGTTGAAGAAGGATTTATTTCTTCAGCAAATCTAAAAGAACTATTAGTTTCTGATAATCCTGAGGAATTAGTTGAGTTGGTTGTAAATCACGAGAGACCATCTGATGATAATTGGATTAAAAGACTAGGACTCTAATAAATGTCTTTTGAGGAGGCAAGAGTAATAACAATAGTCTATTTGGCAGTATTCTTACCTTTTTTAATTTATTTTAAAAACAAATCAAATTTACCTAAGTGGATTCCAACATTTTATTTAATTGCCATTGTGATTTGCTCGTTAGGATGGGAGCTTTGGTTTACCTTTGGATGGCTAGATGGAGATCCTGTTGATATAAGAAGATCTGAAAATCTTAATATGTGGTTACCAAAGAACATTAATTGGTTAATGAATTCAATGGGCGATGCTGGAGCAGTGCTTTTGGGTGGCGTATGGTTAATGTGGATTTCTCATAGAAAAGATAAAAGCATATTTAAGAAATGGAAATGGAGTGCTTTTGCCGTCTTATTATTGTGGTGTATCTGTCAAAATATTTTAGTAGAAATGTTTCTTTATCACGATCAACTGGCAGAAGGAAAGGTTCTATCTTGGGCCCCCCTATCACCGCTTGGCCCATACATTAATCCAATTCTTTTTGAATTTAATGAAAGAACAATAATGTTACAGTCTCAAATGCCTTGGTTATTACTCCCATGGTTTTTCTACAGAACGCTTATAAATTTAAATAAGTAATTATTTATTTCTAGAAAATAATATTCCCACTTCAAATAAAATCCACATAGGAATTGCTAAAAACAATTGTGAAAAAATATCAGGTGGTGTAAGTAACATGCCTACAACAAGAAATGATATTATTAAGTATGGTCTTGCCGCGATTAATGATGCCTTAGTAACGATTCCGCCATTAATTAAAAGAACTGTTGCAATGGGTATCTCAAATGCAATGCCAAAAGCAAAAACAAGTTTAAATATAAAGCTAAGATACTGATTTATATCTGTCATGACTTGAATTGAATCTGGAGCCATTCCAATAAAAAACTTAAATATAATTGGACATACAACAAAAAATGCAAAGCTTACTCCGCAAAAAAACAAAAGGATTGTTGAAATCATTAAAGGAGCAGTAAATCTCCTTTCGCTCTCATATAATCCAGGCGCAACAAACATCCATATTTGAAAAAAAAGCCAAGGCATAGAAAATAATAAAGCTACATAAAAAACTAGTTTAATTGGTGCCATAAATGGTGATGCAACCTCTGTAGCTATCATTGAGCTACTCTCAGGCAATGAAGTTAATAGAGGAGCTGCAATAAGGGAATAAATATCAGCGGCAAATGGAATCCCCAATATTGAAAGAGCAACAAAAAGAATAATTACTTTTAATAATCTTGATCTTAATTCAAGGAGATGATTTGAAATCGAATCCTTAGTCATTATCAGGCTCTTTGTTTTCTTCAAACTCTTCCATTTTTAACTCGTTAAAAACATCTTTCTTAAGTTCATCTACACCAATGTCTGCCTCAATGTCTTTTTTAAAGAGATTAAATTTATTTTCAATTTTTTTAAAGAATTTTAATGTGGCTTTAACCAAAACTGGAAGCCTATTAGGGCCAATGATTATTAAACCTAATATTAGAATAATTAGAATTTCTAGAAAGCCAATCTGAAACAATTTTAGTCTTCTTTTTCTTTGGAGTCTTCTTCTTTAACTGCTTTCTTGAAACCTTTTATGCTTGAGCCTAAATCTGAACCAAGTGATTTAAGTTTTCCACTACCAAATATAAGAAGCACAACAACTAAAATAATTAATAACTGCCATATACTTATTCCGCCAAAACCCATAAATACTCCTAATTAACTATCAACATGATAACTATAATTACAATTATACCTATACCAATACCGAATACCCTATTAATGTTTTTTTGTTTTGATAATTGAATTTCTAATTCATTTGCTTTTAAAGCATCTGCATTTTTATTACTAGAAAAACTTCTTATTTCATCGAGCGTTTCAAAAATTATAGCTGGAATCTCTGATGCTTTAAGCAAAATATCTTCTTTATTTTCAATAATGTAATCTTTCAACTTTAATGGACTAAATTGCTCATTTAACCAATTATCTAAGTAAGGTTCCGCAATACCCCAGAAATCAAGTTCTGGATATATTTGTCTTCCCATACCTTCGATATGAATTAATGTTTTTTGAAGCAAAACTAAGGAGGTTTGAAGAGATAAACCATATTGTCTGGTGCTTTGGAAAAGATATAGAAGTAACTTACCAAACTCTATCTCTGACAAAGGCTTATCAAATATGGGTTCACAACAAGCTCTTAACGTATTTTCAAGTTCAATATTATTTGTATCCGCTTTAACCCAACCAGAGCTAATAAATAAATTAGCAAGAGCTTTATAGTTTTGTTTAAGAACAGATTGCAGCATTCTAGCCAATATATATCGCTCCTCATTCGACAATGAGCCAGTTATTGCACAATCAACTGCAATATATCCAGGATTTTCAACATTCTTTTTTGAAACAAATATATTGCCTGGATGCATATCGGCATGAAAAAAGTTATCTCTAAAAACTTGATTAAGAAATATCATGACTCCATTTTCGGCAAGAATTTTTTTATTTATTCCATATTTTTCAATTTGTTCTATGTCTGTGCATGGAATGCCATCAATTTTTTCTAGGACCATAACGTTTGAAGTTGTAAGGTCCCAATAAACTTCCGGTATGTATAATTCAGTTGAGTTTGAAAAATTTTTTCTAGTTAAATTTGTATTGGAGGCTTCAAGTTTTAAATCCAACTCTTTTAATATTGTAGATTCATAATCTCGCACGACCTCATTTGGCTTTAATCTATAACTTTCACTGTAAATATAAGAAAATATTTTTGCTGCCGATTTAAGTAATCTTAGATTTCTTTTAACTTTCTTATGTATGTTTGGCCTAAGGACTTTTACTACAACATGATCACCATTACTTAGTGTTGCTGAGTGAACTTGCGCTAGAGATGCTGCTGCTAAGGGTTTTTCATCAAATGATTCAAAAATATTTTCTAATGAATCTCCTAACTCAGATTCAACTATTTTCTTAAGTGTCTCAACATTAAATGGCTGACAACTATCAGTAAGACTTTCTAAATCTTTTGCAGTTTCAACATCAAGAATATCTGTTCTTGTAGATAAAAGTTGACCAAATTTTGTAAATATTGGTCCTAATGATTCTAAGTAGCTAGCTAGTTTTACTCCATTAGGTTTATAGAATATTCCTTTTTGAATACCAAAAAATAACATTCTAAATAACTCATGTATTACGATAATAAGATTCATATACCTTTAATGGCTTCTAACCTATCAAGTTTAATAGAAATTTCTCTGAGTCGCTTGCGAATATTTTCATATTCAATATCTGAGTCATTATCAGAGGACTTAAAAAGTTTCAAAACAGAGTATGCAAAAACAGCTGACGTGTTTCCAAAGTATTTATCAATTAAATAAATAATATCAATATTTGATTTAAGAATAATATTTACAAAAACAATAGCTAGTTCGGAGTTTCCAAAAATGAGATTTTTATTTAATTTCTTAGAAACTAGTGAACTTAATAATTCAATTAAAGTTCCTCTAATTTCAAATTGAGGATTATTTTTTCTAAAAGATATTTCAGAATCTTTATCATTAATTTTAATGTAGATATTTTTATGCCCCTTTATGTTTATACTAAATTCTAGTGGCGAAATTTCTTTAAGAGATTTTCTAAGATTAGGAGATGACTCCTCAAGATCTTTTAGAAGTCTAATAAATAATTTATTTATATCAATCATTGTAAGCAATATGTATAGCCACAACTCCATTTAAAATATTAAAGAATCTACATTCCTTAAAACCGCTTTGTAAGATCATCTTTTTAAGAGATTCCTGATCTGGATGCATTCTTATCGATTCAGCAAGGTATTTATAGCTTTCAGAATCATTTGCAAGAATAGCTCCAAGCTTAGGAAGTATATTAAAAGAATACCAGTCATATAACTTTGAAAACATTGGATTAATTGGCTTTGAGAATTCTAAAACCAGAAGCCTCGCATTTTTTGACAAACATCTCTTCATTTCGGATAGACCTTTTTGTTTATCTGTGAAGTTTCTTAGACCAAAACCAACCGTTATTAGATCAAATGAAGAATCTTTGAAGGGCAAGCTTTCACCACTCAGCTGACAAAAAGAACAATTTGAGTTGAAACTTTCATCAATTGCTCTATTTCTTCCCTCATCAAGCATTTCATAATTTATGTCACTCATAAAAATTTTTGTATTTGGATATTCTTTTGATATTAACTTAGCAATATCTCCTGTACCACTTGCTATATCCAAAATGACATCTTTTTCACCAACAGCGGCTAGCTCAACTAAGATTTTCTTCCATAGTCTATGCATGCCAAAAGACATTGCATCATTCATAATGTCGTAGTTTTTTGCTACAGAGGTAAAAACTTCTTCAACGTACTTACTCTTGTCAGCTTTGTTAACTTCCTTATAGCCAAAATGTGTCTTTTTGTTTTTGTTAACCATTATCTCTAAATTTTATGAAGTTATTGTATCTACTTTGATTAATTTGACCATTCGCCAGACCTTCAATGACAAAGCAGCCTTTGTTATTAATATGATTACAATTTGTAAATTTGCAACCTTTAGATGCTTCAAGAATTTCATCAAAACCACTAATAATATGGTCCCTACTATAATTTTTTATTTCAATATCTCGCATTCCAGGCGAATCTATTATTTTTGTATTATTTTGCAATTCATATAATGATGATATTGAAGTTGTATGAACTCCTTGCTCATTAGACAAAGAATTTGTTTTAAGTTTTTTTCCAATAAGCTTAGATGATAGAGTTGATTTGCCTGCACCAGAATTACCAACAAAAAGAACAGATTTTTGTTTTAAAAAATCTATAAGCTCTTTAAGATTATCACCATGCTTTGCAGAGCAATCAATAGTCCTTATGCCTAAGCTTTTATAGATATCAAGCTTAATTTTATATTCATTATCAGATTCAATATCAATTTTATTATTAATAATGAAAGGCTCTATATTTGATAGTTTTGATTTTAATATCCATTTATCTATAAATTCTGAAGAAGTTTTTGGTTTTGGCGTAACTATTATTCCTACATGACTTATGTTTGCTGCAAATAGCTTTGTCCTGCTACCATCTGATTTAGAAAGTTTAGTTTTTCTTTCTCGGATGCTAAGAATTTTTCCATTTAGCTTCTTGCTATCTTGAATAATTTCTAGCTCAACAAAGTCACCAACAACAACGTTTTTTATCGCTAAGCATGAGAATTCGCCAAATTTTGTCTTAACCAAACAGCTATTTGAATAAAATTCTACAATCTGTCCAGTTTGAACTTTTTTCATAATAGGAACAAAATACACTAAAGAGGCGATTATAAAAAGATATGAAAACTTTACAATCAAGAGATAATTTAGTCTGGATTGATCTAGAAATGACTGGTTTAGATCCAGATAAAGAAAAAATTATCGAAATAGCTACTCTAATAACTGATTCCAGTCTAAATATTATTGCAGAGGGCCCTAATTTAATAATTTCACAACCTAAAGAAATTCTTAATTCTATGGATGAATGGAATCAAAATCAGCACGGATCGTCTGGTTTAACAGACGAGGTCTTAAAAAGTAACGTAACAGAACAAATTGCAGAAATTGAAACCTTAGATTTTATTTCAAAATATGTAGGAGAAAATATGTCACCTATGTGTGGAAATACTGTTTCTCATGATAGACGCTTTTTATCAAAGTACATGCCAAGATTAGAGGCGTACTTTAATTATAGACATATTGATGTCTCGTCTTTCAAGGAAGTTGCTGTACGCTGGATGAATGAAGCCCAAATTTATGAAAAAAAAGGATCTCATAGAGCTCTTGGAGATATTAAAGAGTCTGTTGAAGAACTTAGATTTTATAAAAAATTATTTATGCCAGAATAATTTATTCTTTTTTGTTAGAAGGTTGGATGTTTAAAGGAAAAGGACTTACTTGACCTTTATTCTCTTTTATTTTTGCCTCGCCAGTTTCGTTAACTTCATCAATTCTCACAATAGAATTGATAGGTATATAACTTCTCTCAACCATTGAAAATTCATTTTTTAATTTTTCTGAACTTGGATCAACTACTAGCTGTTTATCTTTATTGAAGATATACTCTTCCACCTCGATAAAACCGTACATATCACTTTGGTAAATTTGTTTAGCAAAAACTTCATAAATTTCACCAAGCTGTATGAAAATTATCTTGTAAACATTTTTTGTTTTCATAATACTTAATTATATGGGAATAATGTTTGATAATTAAAGTTATAGAAAGTTAATTAAATATGACAAAAAAATTATTTATAAAAACACATGGTTGTCAGATGAATGAATATGATTCTGCAAAAATGTTTGATCTTTTAGAAGAAAAAGAAAACTTTGAATTAGCAGAAAATGAAGAGGAAGCAGATCTTTTAATCCTTAACACCTGTTCGATAAGGGAAAAAGCACAAGAAAAGGTATTTCATCAAATTGGAAGATGGCGAAAAATAAAAGATAAAAATCCTGATTTGAAAATTGCAATAGGAGGATGTGTTGCATCACAAGAAGGTGAAAATATAATCAAAAGAGCTCCTGCAGTAGATATCGTATTTGGACCTCAGACACTGCACAAATTACCAGAGCTTTATGAGAATAAAAATAAAACAAACATTAATCAAGTTGATATTTCATTTCCCAAATTAGAAAAATTTAATCATATTCCTGTGCATGGAACTGGTGAACCCTCAGCGTTTGTTTCAATCATTGAGGGCTGCAATAAATATTGTTCTTTTTGTGTTGTTCCAAAAACAAGAGGTCATGAGGTATCAAGAACAATTGAAGATATATTGAATGAGATATCTGCACTTGCAGAAAATGGAACTAGAGAGATTCATTTATTGGGCCAAAATGTAAACAATTTTAAAGGCACCTATAAAGGTGAAAAATCTTCTTTAGCTAAATTGATTGAGTTAACAGCAAAAATAGAAAATATTGAAAGGATAAGGTATACAACAAGCCATCCACATGAATTTAAAGATGATCTTGTTGAGGTTTACGATAAGGTACCAGAGCTTGTAAGTCACGTTCATCTTCCTGTACAAAGTGGTTCAGATAGAATATTAAAATTAATGAGAAGACGTTATAACGTAGAAAAATACCTTAATCTTATTGAAAAAATTCGTAATGTTCGACCTGACATGAGCTTTTCTTCAGATTTTATTGTTGGCTTTCCCGGTGAGACAAACGATGATTTCATGGGGACCATGAATGTAATTAATGAAGTAAGGTTTGATGAGTCATTTAGTTTTATATATAGTCCCAGACCAAATACAACTGCATCAGATATGGAAGATGATGTGACTCAAGAAGAAAAAAAAGAAAGATTAAATATTCTTCAAGAGAGACTAAACCAACTTTCATTTGGATTTAGCAGAAAGAAGGTTGGCACATTGCAAAACTGCTTAGTCTATGGACAGTCAAAAAGAGATCCAGGACAATTACAAGGAAGAACTATATGTAATCGAGTTGTTAATTTTCCATCAAATGATATTGATTTAGTTGGGCAAATGATTAATATTCAGATTAATGAAGCACTGCCAAATTGTTTAAGAGGTAATTTACAAAATTAATGTCAACTGATTCATCTTTAACTAGTCTAGAATTACAACCCTCAGATGCAAATGTTATGGTTAGGTTCGTTGGCGAACTTAATGAAAATCTTAAATTTGTAGAAAAGACATTTAATGTAAAGATTTTTCAAAATGGTAATAATCTTAAAATTAAAGGAAATAAAAAAGATGTTGATCTATCCATAGATGCTTTAAGAAAGTTATACGAAGCAGCAGGCCAGGGAATTGAGATTAATAGCGAAACACTAAATTTGTGCATACAAGAGTCAGATAAAAACATGACTAATGTTATTAAAATCAAAACACCTAAAAAAAGTGTCATGCCAAGAGGAAAAAATCAAAAAACTTATATTGAAAATATTTCAAATAATGAAATTAACTTTGGTATTGGTCCTGCTGGAACTGGAAAAACATACCTGGCTGTTGCATTAGCAGTTGATCATCTTTTAAATGAAAAAGTAGAAAGAATTATTTTAATAAGGCCTGCAGTAGAAGCTGGCGAAAAACTTGGGTTTTTACCAGGAGATTTATCTCAAAAAGTTGATCCATATCTTCGCCCTCTTTACGATGCTTTATATGAGATGCTCGGAGTTGAAAAAACTGAAAAACTGCTTGAAAGAGGTATTGTTGAAATAGCTCCTTTAGCATATATGAGAGGAAGGACACTAAATAACTCATTTATAATTGTCGATGAAAGCCAAAATACAACAAAAGAACAAATGAAGATGGTTTTAACTAGAATGGGCTTTGGTTCTTATCTTGTAATTAATGGAGATTTAACTCAAATAGATCTTCCAAAAAATATTAAATCAGGTTTGTCAGACGCTATAGAAGTTCTTAAAGATACTGATGGCATAGGCTTTACTAAATTTTCATCATCAGATGTTGTGAGGCATCCTTTAGTTAAAAAAATTATTGATGCTTATAAATATTTTGAGGACAAGTTAGGTTTATAGGTGGGTCTAAATATTTTAACATCAGGAGATTTTTCAATTTCAACTCAACTTGAAAATAAACTTAATATGGCCTTTTCATTAATATGTTTGGAAGAAAAGCTTTCCAACTGTTCTGTGAATTTAAAAATTTTAAACAATAATGAAATACAAGAACTAAACAACAAGTACAGAAAGAAAAACTCACCCACAAATGTACTATCTTTCACAAATGAAGATATCTCAAAGTCAATCACAGGAGATTTGGGGGATATTGCAATAAGTTATCAATATTTAGAAGAAGAATCTCGTCAACAAAATAAAAAATTTGATGATCATTTAATTCACATGTTAATTCATGGCGTATATCATATATTAGGGTTTGACCATGAAAATAATGAAATGGCAGCTCAAATGGAAAATAAAGAGATAAAATTGCTTAAAAAAATAAATATCGACAATCCATATTAATGAACGAAAAACAAAATCAAGAAGATAATAAGCCTCCGTCGGGGATTATTAATAAATTAAAAAAATATTTTAGAAATCCATTTTTCATAAAAACTCAAAGCGTATCTGAAGTAACTGAGTTTCTAAAAGACGCTGTTGAT
>SHBF01000004.1 GCA_004212975.1 SAR86 cluster bacterium | reverse complement strand
GTTTGATTTATTTTCAATTTCCTTGAAGCTTTCATTTAATGCCTCTAAGTCTAAACTTGGATCACTTGTGACCTGAGTTACGAAATTAGTATATGTTTTAAAAAATTCTTTTATTTCTTCGCTCATATTTTCCCCATTTTAATTATCAATTTTTAAAGATCTTTGGCTGTCAGCAATATTATATAAGTGATCTTGTGCCTCGGGCTTAAGCTGCGCGACTCCCATCGTAAGAACATCTATTACCGCTGTGTAGGCAATTCTTGAAGTTAAAGGCATAGAGATGCGATTATTTACGCCAATATTTATTGTTAATGGAAAATCACACACATCAGCTAAAGGTGTATCAGCTGGCATGATACCTATAACTTTAACCCCATTTTTTTTAACAATTTTTACACTGTTTATTAGTGCAGCGGTTGTCCCAGACTGAGAGATTGCAACAACCACATCATTTTTTGCTAGCGAGTTAGCAGACATAAATTGTAGATGAGGATCAGAAATATATGATGATGGAATTTTTAGTCTAAAAAATTTATGTTGACCGTCCATGGCAACTGGAGCTGAACCGCCAAACGCATAAAATTCAACCCTGTCAGCGTTTACAAGAGTTTCGATTGCATTTTCAAGAATATCCTGATTTATTTGAGACCTTACGTTCAAAATCTCACTAATGGTTGTGTCAAAAACTTTCTCACAAAGTTCATGCATTGAATCATCTTCATTAATTTCATACATTACAAAATAATCATCCGCTGCAAGTTGTTGAGAAAGATTGATCTTTAGTTCTTGAAAACCGGAAAAACCTATTGCTTTACAAAATCTAATCAGAGTTGGCTCACTAATGCCCATTGCCTCTGATGCTTCGGCAGTTTTCATAGTAATAATTGATTTTGGATCTTTTAAGATGTATTCGCCAACAATTTTTTCAGATTTTCGTAAATCAGGAAGTGAATTTTTAATTTGCCTCAATAATTTTGTTGACATAAGGTTAGAATATCTAACTTAAACAAAAAAATGAATCCCTAAATGGATGTATCTCATATTTTAGACAGCTTAAACGAAGATCAGCGAAAAGCTGTTACTTCTGAAAAACAACATCTCCTAGTTTTGGCAGGAGCCGGTTCTGGCAAAACCAGAGTTCTTGTGCATAAAATTGCTTGGGAAGTAGAAGCGCTTGGAAGAAATCCATCTGCAATAATGGCTGTAACTTTTACCAATAAAGCTGCAAACGAAATGAGATCAAGAATTGAAGAACTTCTTCAATCCCCAATTCTTGATTCTTGGGTTGGAACATTTCATGGCCTTTCTCACAAACTGCTTAAGAGATTTCATAAAGAGGCAGAACTTTCAAGTGGATTTACTATTCTTGATTCAGATGACCAATTAAGAATAGTAAAAAGAATATCTAAAGAACTCAGTTTGGATGAAGCCACATGGCCGGCAAGACAGAGTCAGTGGCAAATCAATTCATGGAAAGATGATGGATTGAGAAGTAAAGATGTTGATGAAAAAGGAGATTTTTATACTGAAACTGTTAAAAAAATATATAAAGAATATGAAAAAGTTTGTAAAAATGATGATCTAGTTGATTTTGGTGAACTGCTTTTAAAGTCTTATGAAATACTTGTTGCTTCGCCTTCAGTTAAGACTTTTTTTCAATCAAGGTTCCAATCAATTCTTATTGATGAGTTTCAGGATACTAATACTATTCAATACAAATGGCTTCGTGAAATAGCATCGGAAGATGCAAATGTAATAGCGGTTGGAGATGACGATCAGTCCATATATGGCTGGCGTGGAGCTAAAGTCGAACATGTAAATTCTTTCATAGAAGATTACAAAAATACGGAGATTGTAAGGCTTGAACAAAATTATAGATCTACTAACGTGATTTTAAACGCAGCAAATGAGTTAATTGATAATAATAAAGACAGACTTGGTAAAAATCTATGGACAGAAAAACTTGAGGGCGAACAAATAGTCCTTTATCAGGCTTACAACGAACAGGATGAGGCAAGGTTTATTGCAGATGTTCTAAAGGACTGGATGAATAAAGGTGGGGCATATGAAGAAACAGCAGTTCTATATAGATCAAATGCACAATCAAGAGCTATAGAAGAAGCTTTATTAAGAATAAGCATTCCATATAGGATTTACGGCGGACTGCGTTTTTATGAGAGGCTAGAAATAAAAAATGCAATCGCATATTTGAAAATTATTTTTAACAACAATGATAATCCATCCTTTGAGAGATCAATATCAAATCCAACCAGAGGAGTTGGAGAGAAAACTTTGGGCAAAATTCGACAAACAGCTCAAAAATATAATATTTCTTATATTAAAGCATCTGCTAAATTAGTTGATGAGGGATCAATTTCTGGAAGGGGTGGTTCTGGATTGAGAGATTATCTTGAGTTTGTTGCAGGATGTAAGTCTTTCATTGAAGAAAATAGTTTATCGGATTTAATGGAACTTATTATTAAAGAATCTGGCCTTTATTCTTACCATGCCAAAGAGGCAGGAGAGAAAGGCAAAACTAGAACAGAAAACCTTGAAGAATTAATAACGGCTACTAAGAATTTTGAACAAAGTGTTAAAGAAGATAAAACAAACACTGAAATTGCAGAAAACTATCTTGATGTTATCTCTCTAGATGCCGGCGATAGACAAGCCGCTGAGCATGATGATGCTGCTCAACTTATGACAATGCACTCTGCGAAGGGCCTAGAATTTAAATTAGTCCTTCTTACTGGCTTAGAAGAAAGTTTATTCCCACATGGCAGATCAATGGAAAGCGCATCTCAATTAGAGGAAGAAAGAAGACTTTGTTATGTTGCTATTACAAGAGCAATGGAGAAATTATATATAACGCATGCTGAATCAAGGAGGTTGCATGGGAATGATACTTTTAATCCTCCTTCAAGATTTTTAAGAGAAATACCTAAAGACTTAATTGATGAAATAAGACCTAGAGCACAAACCAATATTCCTTATAATAGAAAAGACTTCAATGAAACCAAAGTGGAGTTTGAGGAGGAAATCGGAATTGCGCTTGGCCAGAAAGTAAAACATAAGAAATTTGGTGAAGGTATAGTGTTAAATTATGAAGGTTCAGGAGATTCAGCAAGGGTTCAAGTAAATTTTGATGATTCTGGAACAAAATGGTTGGTAATGGCTTACGCAAATCTAGAAAAACTATAATGAAAAAAATAACTCTTATATTTTCTGTAATTTTTTTAGTTGGTTGCTCTGGCCAGTCTGAAAATATTGATTCGCAATCAATTGATAAAAATGAGACCTTTAATTGGCGCCTTGTAACTTCATGGCCTAAAAATTATCCAGGACTTGGAATGGCTCCAGAAAGAATTGCAGACCTCGTTGAGGAAATGAGTGATGGCCAAATGAAAATTACAGTTTATGGTGCAGAAGAACAAGTTCCTGCATTTGGTGTATTTGATGCTGTATCAAGTGGGTCTCATCAGATGGGACACAGTGGAGGTTATTTCTGGAAAGGCAAAGTTCCAGCTGCACAATTTTTTACCAGTGTACCATTTGGGTTAACTGCAGATGAGATTAATGCATGGGTCAATAGAGGCGGAGGCTTAGAATTATGGAGAGAAATTTATGCTCCATTTAATATTTATCCAATTCCAGCAGGAAATACAGGTACACAAATGTTTGGATGGTTCAATAAAGAAATTAACTCTCTAGAGGATGTAAAAGGACTAAAAATGAGAATTCCTGGAATTGGCGGTGAAGTATTGAAGGAGGCTGGCGGAATACCAGTAACACTTCCAGGAGGAGAGCTTTTTACTGCACTTCAAACGGGTGTGATTGATGCTACAGAGTGGGTGGGCCCATACAATGATTTAACCTTTGGTTTCCATCAGGCAGCAAAATATTATTATTATCCAGGATGGCATGAGCCAGGACCAATGTTAGAACTATTAATTAATATTGATGCATGGAATTCTCTACCAAATCACCTTAAAGTTATTATCGAAACTGCAACAAAAGCTGTGAATCAGGATATGCTTGATGAATATTTAGCAAAAAATAATCAGGCACTTACTGAGCTAGTTGAGGTTCACGGTGTTGAATTAAGAAAATTGCCTGATGATGTAATTGAAGAATTTAGAGAAATATCTAATAAAATCCTTGATGATCTGGCAAAGGAAGATGAATCAATAGCTAAAGTTTATGAATCTTATTTAAACTTTAAGAATAATGTATCTGCATATCATGAGATATCTGAAGATGCCTTTGTTGAATCAAGAAACAAATAGTGCTTGAAGACTTAACTTTTAAATCTCTTGGTATTGTTAATTATCATGAGACTCTAGAGCAAATGAGAGCTCACATTAATGCAGATGACTTTAAAAATGAGATATGGATACTTGAACATCCCCCTGTTTTTACATTAGGAACTGCTGCTGATAAAAAGCATATTTTAGACTCAAAGAAAATTCCTGTCGTCCAATCCGACAGAGGAGGAGAAGTAACTTATCATGGACCGGGACAAATAATTATTTATTTTTTGCTCGATGTTAAGAGGTTAAATTGTGGCCCAAACAAACTCGTTGCAACAATTCAAGATTTTGTAAAAGAATTGCTATTAAAATTATCTATAGAATGTAATTTTAAAGATGGCGCTCCTGGCGTTTATGTTAATAAAAAGAAAATAGCTTCAATTGGATTAAGAATTTCAAAAGGAAAGTCTTATCATGGAATAAGTCTAAATTTTGATATGGACTTATTGCCATTTAAACAAATAAACCCTTGTGGTTATGAAGGCCTAGAAGTTACTCAGATAAAGGATTTAAATAAAGATATCTCTAAATTAAAATTGCATGAAATGATTGTAGATATATTAAGAAAAATATTTTAAATTTTTATAATTAGGATATTGTTTTATCGACACAGTGAGCATATATTAATGCTATGAACAGATTATTCATTATTTTTTTTATTTTGCTAATGCCTTTTTCCTTTGAACTTAGTGGTTCAAAATATGATAAAGATAATCCATCCGAACTGTATGAAAAGGCAACAAAGCAACTTAAAAATGAAAAATATAAAGCGGCCTTAAGTACATTAAAAAAATATACAAAGGCTGAGAAAGATGATGCAGATGGTTGGACCTTATTAGCATTTACAAATAGAAAACTACAAAATTTTTCAAAAGCAGAAGAACTCTATGAGAAAGCTTTGATGTTAGAGCCTAATAACAAGATTGCTCTTGAATATCAGGGTGAGCTTTATGTTGAGATAAATAAAATGGATAAAGCAATGAAAAATCTATCAAAGCTTGAAAAATTATGTCCCAACTCATGTGAAGAATTAGAAATGTTAAAAAATTATATAGATGGAATAGGTTCAAAATCTTGGCAATAGCATTAAATAACAAAAGTTTGTGGAAATCATAACAACTACAAAAACCATTAACAGAGATGGTATTAAGGCTATAAGAAATGGTCAAAAGCTCAATAAGTACTCTGATATTCCCTCACCTAAGAAACCGAGCTGGCTGAAAGTTAAAGCTGAATTCAATCCTAATTTTCATAAGGTGAAAGAACAAGTACACAGCAAACAACTATATACAGTTTGCGAAGAGGCTCATTGTCCAAATATCAGCGAGTGTTGGTCTGCTGGAACAGCTACTTTTATGCTTATGGGATCAGTCTGTACAAGAGCCTGTAAGTTTTGTTCAGTGGATACTGGCAATCCCAATGGATGGCTTGATAAGGACGAACCAATAAACATAGCAAAAGCAGTAGAGGCTATGATGCTAAAGTATGTGGTACTCACATCTGTAAATAGGGATGATCTTCCTGACGGTGGCGCACAGCATTTTGCAAATACTGTAAAATTCATCAAAGAATTAAATCCTGATACAGCTGTTGAAGCCCTAACTCCTGATTTTAAAGGACTGTCATCCTCAATTAAAACTCTTGTTAATTGTGGATTGGAAGTGTTTGCTCAAAACATTGAAACTGTAGAAAGGTTAACCCATCAAGTAAGAGATATAAGAGCAGGATATCAACAAACCTTAAATGTTCTTGCAGAATCAAAACGCATTAATCCAATGGTTTTAACAAAAACAAGTATTATTCTAGGCCTTGGCGAGACGGACAAAGAAATAGATCAGACTATGGATGATCTTATTGATAACAAAGTTGATATTCTTACTATTGGACAATACTTAAGACCAACCATGAACCATCACCCAATTGAAAGATGGGTTACACCAGAAAAGTTCGAGAAATATAGAGAGATAGGACTTAAAAAAGGATTTCTTGAGGTTGTTTCAGGACCAATGGTTCGATCTAGTTACAGAGCAGAGAGAGTTCTTCAAAAGAATAATGCAGATCTTATAGAAATACGTAAATAATTTTTATACTTCTTCACTGTCTAATATCATACACACAAATTATTATTTTCTTATGAATATAAAAGATGCATGCGTTTCCGTTTTTAGCAACTGGAATAATTTCAGCGAAAGAGCTTGTAGAAGCGAATTTTGGTATTTTTGCTTGGCTGTATTTATTGTAAGCTTTTTGATTTCTTTTTTTGAGACCATGCTATTTTTATCAATCGAAAGTTATCCAACTTTATTAACATACGGAATCGAGATGAGAGATAAAGAATGGGAGAGTGTGCAAAATCCAATTGGACCATTGACCTTGATTTTTAATGTAATTATTTTATGTCCTTCAATATCAGTAACATCAAGAAGACTTCAAGATATAGGTATTTCTGGTTGGTGGCAACTTTCATATCTAATAATTATTGGATTACTAATAATTTCAATCTTATGCATACTTCCGGGAAAAAAAGATGAGAACAAGTGGGGTAAAAACCCTTTGTTTAGCTAAATATTAAAATCTTTTGAAAGACTTTTCCTTACTTGCTTTGTCCAAACTTCATATCCTTTTTTATTCATATGAAGGCCATCCTCAATGAACAATTCTGGCATTCTAGAACCATCCTCACTTAGCATAGAGTCCCAAACATCAATATACTCTAAGTAAGCATCTTGACTTGCAAGTAGCTTAATCGAACTATTAAAAATCCTTTCTTCTTTATCAAGATAAAGTCTGTCAACAGATGGCTTTATACCTATTACGTAAACTTTAATATTTCCAAACTCATTCCTAACAAGACTTAAGAATATTTTGAAATCACCCATAGTTTCTTTTGGAGTTTTTAGGGCAGTTAAATCATTTGTCCCACAGAAAAAAACAATAGCCTTTGGTTTGTATGGCTTAATAATTTCTTCAAAATGATAAATAACATGAGAAATTTGTGCTCCTCCAAAACCACGATTTAAGACTTCAAGTGGTTCCATATCTTCTTTTAACGTATACCAAAACCTTATGCTTGAACTACCTGTAAATAGAATTTTGCCTTTTTCAGGAAAATTTTCTTTATCTAATCTTTTAAATTCATTAATTTCATCAATGAATGTATCGTCTTTGCTCCATTGTTGAATATATAGAGCTTCTTTTTTAACTTGAAAATAAGACTTCTTAATACCATTCTTTTCTGCATGAATTTTGACTCTGTCTTCTAATTCAACAAAACTATCTGAGCAGCCAATTAAGATAAAGAAAGTAGATATGATTAGGAATTTTTTGTTCATTAACTCTTATATTACTAGAATTGGGAATAGCATAACTGCAAAAAGAATAATAATTTGAATTAATATAAAGGGAATAACACCTTTATAAATTTCTTTAGTTTGTATGCTCTCATCTGCAACGCCTCTCAAGTAAAAAAGCGAAAATCCAAATGGTGGAGTTAAAAATGATGTTTGTAAGTTTATTGCAAATAAAATAGCAAGCCATACAGGATCAAAGCCCATCATCAAAAGAGGTGGAGCTACAAGTGGCACTATTACGTAACAAATCTCAATAAAATCTAAAATAAAACCAAGAAAAAAAATAATAACTAAGACAAATATTAGAGCAGTAAATGTTCCTCCAGGGAGAGAATTAAAAATTAGGTCAATTAACTCATCACCTCCGACTCCTCTAAATATTAGTGAAAAAATTGATGCACCAATAAGAATTGTAAAAATCATTGTTGAAACAATTGCAGTTTTCTCAGAAGTCTCTTTTAAGAAATGTAAATTGACTTTTCTATTTATTAATGCAATCAATAAAGCACCAAATGCTCCAATTGCAGCCGCCTCTGTAGGCGTTGCAATACCTGCAAATATAGAGCCTAAAACTAAAAAAATTAAGATTATTGGGAGCGCTAGCGTCTTAAATAATTCAACTTTATCTATAGCAAATTCTGTTGAAGTATCTTTTAAATCTAAATTGTTGCTATTTTTATAAAGTGTATAAATAAGATACCCAATACATATCAGAATTCCAGGAATAATAGCACCTATAAACAAATCTCCAACAGTTACGGTTTGTTGGGAAAATATACCCATGTCATTTTGAGCTCTTTGATATGCATTTGACATAACATCACCAAGCAAAACCAAGGCTATGGATGGTGGAATTATTTGTCCAAGAGTCCCAGTGGATGCAACCAACCCAGCTGAGAAGCTTTTATCGTATCCTTGATTTATTAGAATTGGGAGGGACATTAGACCCATAGTTACTACAGTCGCACCTACAATCCCTGTACTTGCTGCAAGTAAAGCGCCAACAATAATTATCGATATAGACAATCCACCTTTTATACCTCTAAAAGCCTTCGCCATATTTTCAAGCATCTTTGCAGCAATACCAGATTTTTCAAGAATAGTTCCCATAAAAATAAATAGAGGAACTGCAAGCAATGTTACATTATTCATAATTCCAAAAATTCTAATTGGAATACTTTTAAAAATAGTTGGATCAAAAATTCCTAAGGGAATGCAAATCAATGCAAATATTATTGATACACCCGCCAGAGTAAATGCCACTGGAAAACCTACCAGTAAAGCAACACAAATTATCATCAGTAACAGAAGAGGGACTATTTCCATTTTTTATGAATCAGTTGATATGCGAAAGTTAAAATCATAGTAAGTGGGAAAAGAATGATTAATGTTTTTTGAATGTAAACATAATTAAGACCACCAGCCTCGGTTGAAACCTCTCTAATTTTCCAAGACATCTCAATTAGCTCAATAGAATAAAAACCAATAACAAAACAAACTGGTAACAGGAAGAAAAGGCTTAATATAAAGTTAACATTATTTTTATATGAATTAGATGAGCCTCTATAAAAAATATCTACTCTAACGTGCTCATCTTTGTATAGAACATATCCAGCACAACCAAGAAATATGAATGCATGAAGATACATTACTAATTCCTGAAGTCCTGTAAGCCCAATACCAAAGAAATATCTTGCTACTATTATCACTATCATTAATATTGTCATTACTGGAATCATCAAAGATATGAATTTTCCTAAAATATTTATGCCTTTTTCTAAATACATTATTGTATGTCTTTAACTATTGGTTAAAATACAGCCATGATTATAGTACTTTCTCCAGCAAAAACACTTGATTATGAATTTGAATCAAACCATGATCATTCTGTACCTGCATTTTTGAGTCAATCCTCAAAACTCATTAACAACTTAAAAACAAAAGAACCAAAAGATATTGCAACTTTAATGGGGTTAAGCGATAAACTTGCCACACTGAACTTCGATAGATACCAATCATGGTCTCCAGCAAAAAAAGTATCTGCTGATTCGAAGCCTTCAATGCTTGTTTTTAAAGGAGACGTATACCAAGGACTTCAAGCTGAAGATTTAAATAATGCTGAAATGAAATTTGCTCAAAAACACATAAGGATTTTATCTGGCTTATATGGAATATTGAGACCATTGGATTTAATGAAGCCCTATAGACTTGAGATGGGAACAAAATTAGAAACTTCAGAAGGAAAGAATCTCTATGAATTTTGGGGTGATAAGGTTCAAAAAAATGTTTTAAATGAATTGAAAGACCAAAGGTCTGATCTCTTAATTAATCTAGCCTCAAAAGAGTACTTTACAGTTTTAGGAAAATTACCTGAAGATATTAATGTTGTTACTCCAACATTTAAAGATTATAAGAACGGTAACTATAAAATCATCAGTTTCTATGCAAAGAAAGCTAGAGGCCTAATGGCTAGATGGATAATTCAAAATAAGGTGACTAATTTTGAAGATTTATCTGGGTTTGATGTGGATGGATATAAGTACTCAAAAGCTGAATCTACAGCAACTGTTCCTGTATTTCTCAGAAAATCTTAAGAGCCCGATTCGTTAAACTTTTTAACATCGACCATATCATCGAACGATGCATCTCTTTTTTCCATGTTAGCAGTTATAGCTTCAGTCATATCTTTTTGACTTAGCATTGCTCCGCTCCACAAAGCATTGTATTCAAGACCGTCACTTACACTGTGGTCTCTTGAGTAATTCATTACTGCTTTAAGTCCATATATCGCTACTGGAGATTTTGAAGCTATTTCTTTTGCTAACTTATTAGCACCCTCAAGCATTTCTTCTTGAGTTTCATACATATCACTTATTAAGCCAGACTCTTTTGCCTCATCCGCATACATTCTTCTACCTGTATATGCCATTTCTCTCATTTTAGAATCAGGAATAATTTTTGGAAGTCTTTGAAGAGTTCCTACATCAGCTGCCATACCTATATTAATTTCTTGTATACAGAAAAAAGCTTCTTTTGATGCAAGCCTGATGTCACATGCTGTAACCATATCTACAGCGCCCCCAATACAGCCACCCTGGATAGCAGCAATAACAGGAACTCTAATTTTTTCTAAATTACTAATATATCCTTGAAGTTCCTTTGCAACTCTATACAAAGCTTCACCGATTCTTGCACTATCGGGTTTTTTATCATCTGGAATATCCTCAACTCCATTTGAAAAAGCACCCAAGTCCATTCCGGCACAAAAATGTTTACCTGTGGATGACATAACAACAACTCTTATATCAGAATTTCTATTTATTTCTTCTAGTATGCTCCCAAGCTCTACCCAAAAATCTCTCGACATTGTGTTAAGTTCGTTAGGCCTAGACAAAACTAGATTTGCTATATTGTCTGATACATTGAGGTCAAAGCATTTAAATTTTTTATTTGTCATGATTTATTCGCCATTTCTATAGATTCATTAACAATTGATCTCATTTTTTCAACATGCTCAAAAGTTTTATGATGAGACAAGACAACCTTTCTTTCTTTACTCAAAAGAACAAGCATTTTTTTTAATTTTTCTAAATTTTCTATTAATCTATTATCCATAAATAATTTTTGTTACTAATTATAATCTTAGCATTATAATGCTCTTGTACTATGAAATCATTAAGACATATATTTTTATACGGCATAATTTTTTTCAACAACGCTCCACTTGCAAGTGAAATAGATAATTCTTATCAGTCACAATCTCTTCTTGCAGTTTTGTTTAAACGAACATCCGCTGAATTTAAAGCAAATACTTTACAAGTATATTCTTCTGCACAAAAAAATATAGATAAGGCTTTAGAAGATAAATCTTGGACAGCTGTCTTAGATCAAAGTGATAATTATCAAAGTTTGCCACCAGCAATCATTCTTGATATCGATGAAACTGTTCTTGATAATTCAGAACATCAGGTAAGAAGCATTAAAAATGGAACAAGTTATCCCATTGGCTGGAAAGAATGGGTGTCTGAGGAGACAGCTGGTGCCTTACCTGGAGTAAAAGACTATCTTAGTTATGCTAATGACAGAGGAATTAAAATCTTTTATGTAACAAATAGAACTCATGATTTAGAGGAATACACTCGTAATAATATAAAAGCATTGGGATTGCCATTTGATAATGATATTGATGTTCTTCTTATGAAAAATGAAAAAGGCTGGACTTCAGATAAGACAAGTAGAAGAGATTTAATTAAGAAAGATTTTCGTGTCATTCAAATTTTTGGCGATCAACTAGATGACTTTATACCGCTCAAAGAGACCGCTTCAAGTGTAAAAAGCAGAAAGGATTTAATAGATAAATACGCAAACATGTGGGGAGAAAAATGGTTCATGATTATTAATCCAATGTATGGTGAGTGGGAAGAGGCAATATATAATCATTGTTGGAGTTGTTTTCCAGAACAAAGCGATAGAATAAAACAAAGAATGAAGGCTCTTGATTAAAACTTAATGAAATATATTTTTCTTTTAATAGTTTTAGTAATTTCATCATGTGATACATCTAAGAAGACTGAATCGATTTCAATTGGCACAAAAAAAACAGAATTTATTGAAATTAAAGATTTTCCTAATAACTTAAAAGCCAAAAATATAATTCTTGCTATTGGGGATGGGGTTGGACCTAATCAGATAACTTTGTCACGTATTGCAATTGGCGGCTTCGACCATAGACTTTTTATTGATCAAATCCCATATGTTGGTACCTCTTTAACCCATTCTTATAACAATGCATATACAGATTCGGCAGCAGCAGCAACAGCATGGTCAACTGGATATAAAACAAAAAATAGATATTTGTCATTGGATCCAGACAAAAAAATATTAGACACCATTGTAGAAATGCTTCATAAAAAGGGTTATGCCTCGGGCATAGTCGCAACATCTTCAGTTACTCATGCGACGCCTGCAGCTTTATATGCTCACATTGATAGCAGATATGAATACAAAAATATAGCCAATCAGCTTATAGATTCCTCAATTGATATTGCTTTAGGAGGAGGTAAAGAATTTTTTGATTTAAATAAAATTAATGAAACACACTACGTTCTCACAGAGAAAGAGTCTCTGCAATTAAATTTTGATCATTCTAAAAAGCTTATTGGTCTTTTTGATGATGACGGCATTGAGCGATCAAATGAAAAACCAACTCAAAGAGAAATGACAAATTTTGCGTTAAATCATTTGAACAAGCAGTGTAATAGGTTCTTTTTAATGACCGAAGGTAGTCAAATAGATTGGGCTGCACACGATAACGATGCAAATGAAATGATAGAGGAGTTTAAAGATTTTGATTTAACCATTAGAGATTTGATTAACTTTGTAAATGAAGATAACGAGACACTGTTAATAGTTACTTCTGATCATGAAACTGGAGGATTACAAATTCTTAAGCAAGACGATGACAAAGTTGTTGTTCAATGGGGTACTGGAGGACATACCTCGATTCCTGTAGGAGTGCATGCTTATGGTCCTGGAGCAGAACTATTTCAAGGATTGATGGATAATACAGACATTCATTATAAAATCCTTGAAGCAATTGATTACAAAAATCTTGATAACCAAAGTTGTAGTATTTGAATAAAATGGTAAGTAAAATTTTTTTTGATAATCATTTAGACGCACTAATAGAATGCGTTAATTTTGCCTCTGATGAAATTATGCAGATTTATAATTCTGATAGCTTTGATCAAGAAGAAAAATCAGACGGCTCTCCTTTAACAAAAGCAGATAAAATATCTAATGAAATAATATTGAATTCATTAGAAAAAATTTCAAAGGATATCTCAATTATCTCAGAGGAAACTTTTAGTGAGGATCTAATAAAAAGTCTAGACCAAACATATTGGTTAGTTGATCCTCTTGATGGAACCAAAGAGTTTATTAATAAAACTGGTGAATTTACCGTAAATATTGCAATGATTAACAATAAGAAAGTTGTATTTGGTATTGTTGGCGCACCTGTAACTGGAAAAATTTGGCATGGATCTATTTTTGAAGATGTGCATTCACAAAATGATTCTTATGATAAGTTAAGAATTGTAATGAGCAAAAGTCATAAAAGTGACAAAGATAAGGCTTTTCTTAATTACATTGAGTCACAAAATATAGGCTATGAGATTATAGAGAAGGGTAGTTCATTGAAACTATGTAGTTTGGCAGATAATGAGGCTGACATTTACCCGAGATTTGGTCCCACTTCTGAATGGGATATAGCTGCTGCTCATGCAGTCCTTAACCAAAAGGGCGGAAGCGTTATCAAAATTGGAGATTATGAGGAATTGGCCTATGCAAAGGAGGACTCAATACTAAATCCATTCTTTATAGCCTTTAGAAATAATTCAATTAAAAGTGATTTTTTACCTGTTTTAGGAGATTTTTTCAAAAAATTGGTATAATTTCCTATTATACATAATTAATTGATATAATTAATTATTAATTTTATTTATATTATGGGCACACAGTTACAACCCTCACAACTAGATAGTCCAGGTAAAGATATTGAATCATATCTTTCGTCTGTTCATTCAATACCTATTCTTACTAAGGAAGAGGAGCAAGAACTTGCTTTAAAATTATATGAGGAAGATGATTTAGATGCTGCAAGACAGCTCGTGATTCATCACTTAAGATTTGTGGTTCATATTGCAAGATCATATCAAGGTTATGGATTACCACTTGGAGATATTATTCAGGAGGGTAATGTTGGCTTAATAAAAGCTGTAGATAAATATGATCCTCATAGAGGTGTAAAACTAGTCTCTTTTGCAGTTCACTGGATTAAAGCTGAGATTCATGAATATATTCTTAAAAACTGGAGATTAGTAAAAATTGCTACAACTAAAGCGCAAAGAAAACTATTCTTTAATCTTAGAAGCAAAAAGAAATCACTAGATTGGCTGACTAAAGAAGAAGCTGAAAAAATTGCATCTGACCTAAATGTTGAGGTCAAAGATGTACTTCACATGGAAAATAGACTGTCTTCAAATGATTCATCATTTGATTCACCAGTTCCCTCTGGTGACGATGATGAAATTATGTCTCCTTCTCAATATTTAGAAGATAAAAGATATGATCCTGAAATCATAGTTGCATCTGAGCAAGCAGAACAAGAAAACAAAGAAGAGCTTCTTGCTGCACTAAAAACTCTTGATTATAGAAGCAAAGATATTCTTAATAGAAGATACCTATCAGATGAAAAGGCTACTCTTCATGATTTAGCCGATGAATATAAAGTGTCCGCTGAAAGAATTAGACAAATTGAAAACAGCGCACTTAAAAAATTGAAAGCGTTTATGGTAGATTTTGCATAAATCTAGCATTTAGCAATGCAATTAAAGTTTCTTCCCTCGTTTGTAAAAAGAAAAGGCCGAATAACTAAAAAGCAGACCCACAGTTTGAGCTCTTTATCAGAATTTTCTGTAAAAAGCATTCAGGAAGTAGAAGATTTCAGCAAACACTATGATAAATGTTATTTAGAAATTGGCTTTGGTAATGCTGAAAATATTATTTTTCAAGCAATAAATAATCCTAGCTATTTATTTATAGGTTCTGAAGTCTATATGTCAGGCATAGGAACTTTGGTTTCGAGCATAAAAGAAAACAAAATCAATAACATAAAAATTTTTTCAGACGACATCAGGATACTTTTAGATCAAAGCCCAAAAATAGTATTTGACTCAGTGATTATTATTTGTCCCGATCCTTGGCCAAAAGAAAAACATCACAAAAGAAGACTAATAAATAAATCTTTTTTAGAAATGGTCCATGATTTTATGAAGGACGATTCAAATATATACATATCTACAGATTGGGAAAACTATGCAGAAAGCATTTCTGAATTATTTGTAAAAAATAAATTATTTAAGCCATCTTCAAACAAATCTTTTCAAAAAGACTCTCTTTCAAAGTTTGAAAGAAGAGGGAAAGATGAGGGCAGAGAGTTATTTGAATTTAATTATAAAAAAGTATCATAACTACTGTTAAACAATTTTATAAATTTTTCTGAAGCAATGGCTCTGTGACTAACTTTATTTTTAATTTGTTGGTCTAAAGAAGCCATTGAGCAATCATAGCCATCGGGATAAAAGATTTTGTCGTATCCAAATCCTCCTTCTCCTGAACTATTTATCGATATTCTCCCATGAATTTCACCTTGAGTTACTATTGGCATCGGATCATTGGGACTCTTTAGTCCAACAAGAACACAAACATAGAAAGCTGCAAGACTCTCATATTTTTTCTTGATCAATTTATCAATAATCTTATCTCTGTTATCTTTATCACTAGCACCCTCGCCAGCATATCTTGAAGAATAAATGCCAGGTTCATAGCCTAATTTAGGGACTACAATTCCTGAATCATCTGCAATCGTATAAAGTTTAGATTCCTTAGCGCCATGTTTTGCTTTAATCATTGCATTTTCTAAAAAGGAATCCCCATCTTCTATAGCATCTTCTATATTAAGATCAGATAAAGAAAAAACTTTACGATTTTTGAATAGTTTTTTAAATTCTTTTAATTTACCTTTGTTTGATGAGGCAATAAGAATGTCATCATTACTTTTCAAGTAAATAGACTCCTTCTACAGCAAATAAATTTGGATTGATTTTAGATAAACCGCCTTGATCACCGTTTCTATTTATGAAAACTTTATCTTTAATATTAATATTTTCTTTTAAACAAAGATTTTCAAAATCTTTGATCGTACACAAGTGAATGTTTTCTGTTTCATACCAGCTAGAGGGCAGATCTGGTGTAATTGGCATTTTCCCTAATGCAAGGTTTATTCTACATCTCCAATAGCCAAGATTAGGAAGAGTCACAACACATCTTTTTGATAACTTTAGCATTCTATTTAGAGCAAGATCAGGATTTTTAAGACATTGAATTGATCTGGCCATAATCGATAAATCAAAATCAGATGACATAAAGTCATTTAGGCCCTTGTCTATATTAAGTTTTATTACAGGTACGCCTTTCTCAATACATTTTTCTATCTTTGTATCATTTATCTCAACGCCATATCCAAGCACTTGCTTATTTTCAAATAATTCTTTTAATAAAGATCCATCACCACAACCAAAATCAATTACTTTTGAATTTTCTGGAACCCAACTGTTTATAATTTTTGAAAGTTTTATAGCCATTATGATTCTATGAAATTTGTAATTAAATTTGAGTAAGTTTTTGAACTAAAAAGAAAACTATCGTGTCCATGATCTCCCTGGAGAACCACAAAAGAGGACCTTATATTATTATTCATTGCAGCTATTTGTATTTCCTTTCCTCTTTCTGGTGGGTATAGCCAATCTGAGTAAAAACCTACAATTAAGAACTCAGCTTTCACATCTTTTAAAGCCTCAACTAGGGGTTTATCTTTTCCAGCATCATAACTATCCATTACTTTTGTCATTAAAATATATGAATTTGCATCAAATAGCTCTGAGAACTGTTCACCCTTATATTGCAAATAATTTTCGACTTCAAAGCTTACGGACTCTTCTACTTTTGAACCTTCATCTTGAAATTTTCTCCCAAATCTTGAATCCATATGTTCTTCTGAAAGATATGTAATGTGACCAAGCATTCTTGCAGTTTTAATCCCATTTTTAGGTATAACGTTGTGCTCATAATAATTTCCATTATGAAAGTTCTCATCTTTTCTTATAGATTCTCTTGCAACTTCATTCATCGCAATATTCTGAGAACTAGATTTTGAAGCTGCAGCAAAAATTCCAGCCTTTTTAACTTTATCTGGATATGAAATTGACCATTGCAGAGCTTGCATTCCGCCCAGACTTCCACCTGCTACAAAATGCCAACACTCTATGTTTAATTTATCCATAAGCATTTTTTGTGAGTTAACCCAATCCAGGACACTTACTTGAGGAAAAGATTTTCCAAATATTTTTTGCGATGAAGGATCAATTGAAGATGGTCCCGAGGAACCAGCACATCCACCTAGATTATTGCAACAGACAACAAAATATTTATTGGTGTCGATTGTTTTACTAGGACCAACTAACTGATCCCACCAACCAATTCCAAAATCTTCAGAACTTCCTGCTGCATGATGATTTCCTGAAAATGCATGACAAAGAAGAATTGCATTTGACTTGCCTTCATTAAGTTCACCATAGGTTTCTACCATTAAATCGAATGAATTAAGCTTCTCACCTGATTCAAGTTCAATTCCTTCTGAAAAATGAATTAATTTTGTTTCTGTCTTCATACTATTGACCTAAGCATATCTGATAAGAAGGATTCAATTAGATTTATTAAAATCAAAACAAAAAGAGGAGAAAAGTCCAAACCTCCAGCTGATGGAATATAATTCCTTATCGGCATTAAAGACTTATAAGATATTTCCTCAATTAACTCTAAAAAAGGATTTGAGTTTGATGGAGATACCCAACTTAGGATTACACCACCAATTACTGCAAAAAATATGATCCTTAAAATAATCATTATCGTCTGAATTACAGCCACCCCTAATAATGTTGTAATTACATACTGATCACCAAAATATATGACAAGAGATGAAAGCTTAAATACTATGGCCAAGATTAAAATATTAAGGGCTTGAATTGGTAAGGGTGAAAATATTTTTGCTATGGGGCTATACACTTTAACAAATATCGAAACAATTTGATTGTAATAATTTACTTTCAATAAATTAAAGATTAAGAGAAAAACTAGTGCGTAATTTAATATACTTAAAATAAGCCCAAGTATTTGCAAATTAGAATTCATTTGAAATTTCCTTAGATCTTTTGATCGCAGCGTTTAATCCTTTTTCAAAGATTTGATTTAAATTATTGGATTTAAGCGACTTTAGTCCAGCTTCTGTCGTTCCTTTCTTTGAAGCAACTGCTTTAATTAGATTATCCAAATCACCATCTTTTTCAATTGATGAGCCAACACCTTTCATAAGATTAGCAATAATCTCTCTAACAATTTTTTTATCTTGGTTACATAATCTCATAAGTTTTTTCTCAAATGATTTCAGAGTTTGGAAAAAATATGCGGGCCCACTTCCAATGACACCAGTAAAAGTATCTATTTTTGAATCATTACCTACTTCAATAACTGTACCTAATTTAGTGAAGATATAAGAGACCTTTTTAAAGTTACTTTTTTTAAAAGATGAATTATATAAAGCTGTTATTCCTTGACCATATTCTGATGCAGTATTTGGCATTGCTCTCATAAATTCGGATTTATTATCCAGCTTGATGTATGTAGAGGATTTTATACCAGCAACAAGACTGACAATTTTAGGATTTTTAAAGTTATTTAAAATTTCTTTGTATGCTTGAATAGCATCTTTTGGCTTTACAGATAAAATAACTATATCTATATCAGAATTCGATTTTTTTAAACTTTTAACTTTTAAGTTATTTAATTTTTTTTGATTTAAAGGATTTCTGTCTACAAAAAAAATATTTTTGTTGCTCATTCCATTCAATAGTAGTCCTGAAATTAAAGCTTGAGCAATATTACCACCACCAAAAAATAATATATTTTTCATGATCTTTTACCAAAAATTGATTCACCTATTCGAAGCATATTAGATCCATGAATTATGGCATCCTCGTAATCCGAAGTTGTTCCAAGTGAAATAGCACTAGCATTAGGATAAATTTTTTGTAACTTAACGCTCAAGTTTATAACTTCTTCCATCATATGATCTCTTTCTTCTTTATCATTTGTTAGTTTTGGGAGAGCCATTATGCCTTTTAAATTAATGTTTTTCATAGATTCTACTAATTTTGCTATATCAAAAAGCTCATCAGGACTACATCCACTTTTTGATTCTTCAGACGAAATATTAATTTGAATGCATCCGTTTATTACTTTGTTAATTTTTTTACACTCATCATTAAATTTTCTAATAATTTTTTCCCTTTCGAGGGTATGAATCCAATCAGCATTATTTGCAATTACTTTAACTTTATTGGATTGAATTGGACCAATGAAATGCCAAACAATATTATCTGAATCTATCAATGAAGATTTTTCTTGAAGCTCTTGTGCGTAATTTTCTCCGAAGTTATTAATTCCATTCTCAAGAGCTAACTTAACGAGCTCAAAGCCTTTTTTCTTAGAAACCGCAATTAAAGTTATTTCATCTCTGCTTCTATTAATAGATGAGCACAACTCATCGATACTATTATTAATGGCATTTATGTTTTTAATTAGTTCTCTTTGCATACAGTTCTTAATCGTGGTTCAAAACCGATCTTTGTTATTTTCTCTTTAGCATTATTTGCTGCTGATCTATTAATGTAAGGGCCTGATATTACACTATTTAAGAGCTTTCCTGGCAAAAGAGTACTGTATACCTCGTTAATTGATAGGTTTTCAATGTCACTATTGAGCATTTTAATTGCCTCAAGAGCATATTTTTTATTTCCATATGCGCCAATTTGGACAAAGTACTGACACTCTAAAGAATTATTTTCTTCATTAAATTCAATAAGCACTGAATTTTCCATTAATGATGAAGGGAAGTCTATGTTTACGGTGTTGGAAGTGTTGGCAGTCTTAATTGATATAACATCTGTCTTTAATAGAAATATTGAACTAGAGGCTAGACCTACGCTAATAAAAATTAATATCAGGATGGTACTAGTTGATATTGTGTTTACTGATGGCTTTTTTGAAGTAAAAACAGTTTTTCTTTTATTCTTCTTTGATTTATTACCTTTAATATTTGCAAAATCTTTCATATGCTTACATTTTTTGCATTGGAGTAATTCCTAATAAATTTAAACCATTTGAAATAACTTGTTTTACAGCTATTAGACACTCTAAAATTGATTGCATATTCTCTTCAGATTCAGACAAGACATGATTATCGTTATAGAAGCTATGAAATAGCTGAGATAAATCTTTTAAGTAATAGATAATGACATGAGGTTGCAGCGTATTTGCAGATTTATTTACAATATCCGGGAATTTTGATATTTCATGAATTAGATTGTCACATTCTTTATAATCCCCACTGCTGATATTTTTAATATTTCTGTTAATTTCAGAGAATTTATCTAAGGCCTTTTCTTCAAGCGAAACGATTCTTGCATGCGCATACTGAATGTAATAAAAAATATTTTCTTTGCTATCCGATTTTGCTAAATCAAGATCAAAATCTAAGTGCTGATCAGCTTGCTTTGATAAATAATAAAATCTTGCAGCATCCGAACCTATATCTTCGATAAGATTTTTTAATGTAAAAAATTCTCCCGATCTTGTGGACATCTTGACCTTTTTTCCATCCTTGAAAAGATTTGCAAATTGAACAAGTTTTACAGCTAGTTTATTTTTATTTGACCCAAGGTTTTCAATTGATGCTTCTATTCTCTTAATATATCCATGATGATCGGCTCCCCAAACATTTATTAGCTTATCAAAGCCTCTATCAATCTTATTTTTATGATATGCAACATCAGAGGCAAAATATGTTGCCTTCCCATTATCTCTTACTAAAACTCTATGTTTATCATCACCACTTATGTCCGTATTGAGCCAAATGGCCTTATCTTTCTCATAAGCATGACCATCTTTTATTAGTTTATTTACTGACAATGCTATATCAGATGAGTCATCACCAATCTTGCCAAGCGATGATTCATAAAACCATTTGTCAAAATTTACATTAAATGCTTTTAGATCATCCTCAATTGATTTAACAATTTCTTTTAATGAGAATTTTTTTATGAGATTCCATGAATTATTATTTAATTTTTCCAATTCATGAATGATATTATCTATTTCTTCTTCTGGGTCTTCACAGGATTTGATTGAAAGTGACTTGAAGTCATGTATTTTGAGTTTTTTGTCTAATTTTTTTCCAATTTCATCAATGTACTCACCTTTATATCCGTTGGTTGGAAAGTAATTACCTATATCATTTTTTATTAATCTCAATATAACGCTTGCAGTCAGAATGTCGATTTGTCTTCCAGCATCGTTAACATAGTATTCTTTTTCAACAATTGTTCCTGTTGATTCAAGAATTCTACCAATTGCATCGCCATAGGCAGCTCCTCTCCCATGACCAACATGAAGAGGACCAGTTGGATTGGCAGACACAAATTCTATTTGCACCTTATTTTTTTTACCTATAACAGAACTACCAAATGAATCTTTGTTTTTATTAACAAACTCAATTGTTGATACAAAATCTTCTCTGTTCAATGAGATGTTTAAAAATCCAGGTCCTGCTACTTCAACATTATCAAATTTATCAATTTTTTCTAATCTTGTTTTAAGATCCTCAGCTAAATTTTTTGGATTAAGCTTTAGTATGCTTGCTGCGACCATACATACATTTGAAGTTATATGACCTTTTTTAAGATCATCTGATATAGAAGTAGAGCTTTTTTTAATAATAGAATTGATATTTTTTTTATTGTTTACAATTGAAGATAGGAATTTTTCTATTTCCTTATTAATTTCATCAATCAAGACTTTGCTCTCCCAACATAGGTCATATCTCTAGTATCTACTTTTATTATTTCGTTTTCATTTACAAATAAAGGCACTTGAACCTCAACATTTGTTTCAAGTTTTGCAGTTTTTGTTGCACCTGAAACAGTATCTCCTTTTACTCCAGGCTCTGCTTTAATAATCTTAAGTTCAACAATTGCTGGTGGATTTACAAGAATCGGTTGACTATTCCACAAAACAACTTCACAAGTTTCTTGTCCTACTAACCATTTTGATGCATTTCCCATCTGTGATTCGTTAACTTCAATTTGCTCGAAATTATTCTTGTCCATAAAGTGCCAAGAATCATTATCTTTATATAAAAATTCCATTTCTTTATGACTTACATCTGCTGATTCAACACTCTCACCTGATTTGAAAGTTTTATCGTTAGTGTTTCCAGTTAGAAGATTTTTATACTTAACTCGCATTACAGCCTGGCCTTTTCCGGGCTTATGAAATTCATGCTCTATAATTGAGCAAGGAGCATTATCGATAATCAACTTTGTTCCGTTTTTAAACTGGTTCGTTGAAATTTTCATATTAATTTTATTTTTATGTTATTTTAATAGCGAGGAATATAAATGAAAAATTTTTTAAGCTTAATATTAATTATTATTGTAACTTCTTGTGCCCCAAGTAGCGAACAAACCCTTACCAATGAGGACTTAGAAGAGTTTCTTGCAAACGTTGAATCGGAAAATAAAAAAGATGGTCCTGTTATATATTCTGCCTCATGGATAAGCTCAAACTTTATAACATATGATTCTCAAAAAGTAATTGCAGATTATGGAACAAAATATACATTAAAATCGCTAGAAAGATCTAGAGAGGCTGCTGGTTTTGATGGTCTAGATATATCAAAAGAAAATCAAAGAATGCTAAATATCCTTAAAAGTTCCTTTGTAATGCCTCCACCTTTAGATGAAGAACTTGCATCCGAATTATCAGAAATTACTACAAGCCTCGAAGCAATGTATGGAAGAGGAGAGTATTGTTTTGACGACGAAGAATGCTATGACTTAGAAGCATTTGAATCAATTATAGATAATTCACGAGATCCGAAGGAATTGCTGAGAGCTTGGGAAGGGTGGCATGAGATTGGTAAGCCAATGAAACCTATGTATATGAGAATGGTTGATATTGGCAATCAAGGCTCGGTCGATCTTGGTTATGAAGGACTGAGTGATTTGTGGTTTAGTAAATATGATATGCCTGCAGAAGATTTCTTAGATGATACTGACAGAGTTTGGAGTGAGGTAAAACCATTATACGAAGCTCTTCATTGTCATGTGAGAGCAAAATTGAATGAACATTATGGTGATGAAGTAATATCAAAGACAGGTCCATTGCCAGTTCATATGCTTGGGAATATGTGGGGTCAGTCATGGTCAAATATCTATGATTTAGTGTATGAAGAAAAACCAGATTCCAAATATATAGACGTTACTAAGATAATTAACGAAAAATCATTAAGCGAAATTGAAATGGTAGAGTATGCAGAAGATTTTTTCATTTCTATGGGATTCAAGCCACTTCCAAAAACTTTTTGGGAAAGATCCCTATTTGTGAAACCTAGAGACAGATCGGTTGTATGTCATGCATCTGCATGGAATTTAGATCCTGTAAATAATGACCTTAGAATAAAAATGTGTATTGAAAAGAATGAAGAAGACTTTATAACTATTCATCATGAATTAGGTCACATTTTTTATTATCAAGCTTACAACCATATCCCAACAGTTTTTCAAGCAGGCGCAAATGATGGTTTTCATGAAGCATTTGGAGATCTGCTAACGCTTTCAATTACTCCAGATTACTTAGTTGATATTGGCTTCATATCAAAAGATGATGCTGATGAAGCAAAACAAGACCCAATTGGATTACTTATGAAACAAGCTCTAGATGGGGTTGTGATAGTTCCATGGGCTTTGATGCTTGATAAGTGGCGCTCTGGAGTATTTGATGGAGATATCGATGAAAGTAACTTAAATTCTTCATGGTGGAGTCTTAGGGAGGAATATCAGGGAATTAATACTAGTTATGAAAGGTCAGAAAATTATTTTGATCCAGGGGCAAAATATCATATACCTGGTAATACTCCTTACACTAGATATTATTTAGCTAGCATTATGCAATATCAGTTTCATGAAGCACTTTGTAATTTAATTGATTATGATGGATATTTACATGAATGCTCAATATATGGGAATAAAGAAGCTGGTGATAGAATTATTACTACCATGGCAATGGGTCAAAGCTTGCCTTGGCAGGACGCTTTTGAGAATCTTACTGGAACAAGACAACTCAGTGGTAAATCAATAATGAATTACTACGCACCATTAAAAGAATGGCTTGATGAAGAAAATAAAAATAGAACTTGTGGATGGAGTGAAAAATGAAAGTGATAACCAATATTTTAATTTCGGTTTTATCGTTTGCATTTAGCTACGGTATTGCTCATTTAACTGGAAGTATAATTGTAAAGAATGCTGTACTTTTGGCATATGTAATTCATTGGATTGCATATATACCAGCTTATATCTTTCAAACAGAAAAGTTCTATGATTTAACAGGAAGTGTTACTTATTTAAGTGTTGTATGGTTTGTTTTTTTATCTACATACCAATCCATTTCACTCAATTTTGGAAATCTTATCTTAGTTTTATTGATATCAATATGGACAATACGATTAGGATTATTTTTGTTCATGAGAATACATAAAGCCGGAGAAGATAAAAGGTTTAGAACAATTAAAACTTCTGCCTCACAGTTTTTTATGACATTTACTTTATCAGGTTTATGGGTAACGTTATGCTCAATGTGTGCTCTGGTAGCCATATCGAGCCCTGAAGGCTTGGTGATGAATGCCTTAACTTACGTTGGAATAATTCTATTTATAATTGGATTTGGTATTGAGATCGTTGCTGATAATCAAAAAACAGCCTTTAGATCTATTGAAGCCAATAAAGATAGCTTTATTACTTCTGGATTATGGTCAAAGTCAAGACATCCTAATTATTTTGGAGAAGTGTTGTTATGGTTTGCAATTGCAGTTATTTCTTACTCATCACTTGAAGGGCTTCAACTTATCACACTAATATCACCTGTCTTTACATATATTCTTCTTGTATATGTTAGCGGTGTTAGAATGCTTGAAGACATGAATGATAAGAAATGGGCTGATGATGAGCAATATAAATCCTATAAGAAAAATACTCCAATGTTATTTCCAAAACTATAACTTTAGGAAAATTTCAAACTTATAAAGAAAAATTTACAAAATTAGTCGATATGACATAGTTTTTGATAGAATTAGTTATTAAATAATGTATCAATATATATTTTATTTATTGGTTTAGGACTGTTAATATGTACAAACCTTAGGGAGTACAAAAATGTTTAAATTTATAAAGAATATATCTTTACCAGTACTTTTTTGCTTTAGCTTATTTGTTTCTGCAAACGAAACTAACGTTGAAGTCAATATGGAAAGTATTCTAGAAGTAGGTAGAGAAAACCAAACACTTTCTGCTAATTCGCAAGATAAAATCGATCAAACAGAAAGACAAACAGATAAAATTGTTAATGAATATAAAGCTGTTAACAAGCAAGTTGAAGGGCTAAAGCTTTACAACGCACAAAAAAGAATTCAAATTCAAGCTCAATTAGACCTTATGGATAAACTTGACGAGCAATTAGTTCAAGTTGTTGTTATGCAAAGGCAAATACCTCCATTAGCACAAAAGATGTTAGAAACTTTAGAGACTTTCATCAATCTAGATACTCCCTTTAGATCTGAAGAGAGAAAAGCAAGAGTTGATTTAGTTAGATCTTCTTTGGCAAAACCAAAAGTTACTGCATCTGAGCAAGTAAGACAGGTTCTTGAAGCATACAATATTGAAGCAGAGTATGGACGTAAAATTGATACATACGAGGATAAGTTAGCAGACGGAACTGTTGTTAATATTCTTGTAATAGGAAGAATTGGTATGTTCTATCAAACTAAAGACGAAAGAACTAGTGGGAGATGGGACAATGAAACTGGAACTTGGGAAGAACTCCCTGGAAGTTACAGAAAGCCTATTAGAGATGGCATAAGAATGGCTAAAAAATTAGCACCAACAGATATGTTGTTGATGCCAGTTGTTAAAGGAGAGGCATAATGAAAAAGTACTTATCTATACTATTTGTTCTATCTTTAACACTTAACACTTTTGTAGTTGCACAAGAATCTGAAGGTGATGAAGCAGAAATATCAACTGTTGAAGCACTTCTTCAACTTGTTAAAGAAGGTAAAACTAAAGAACAATCTGAAAATGCAGATCGTGAAGCTAAGTTTATGGCTAATAAAAATGAACAGGCTGCTCTTTTAGCTGCTGAAAAAAGAGAATTAGCGAGACAAGAAAGAATTGCTGATCAGCTTGAGGCTGAATATAAAAAGAATGAAGAAATCTTAAGAGTTAAAGAGGAAGCATATCAAAAAGAACTTGGATCTTTGGTTGAACTCTTTGGCCATCTTCAAAGTTCAGCAGGTGAAGCAGCAGTTCAATTTTCTGGTTCTTTGACAGGTCCTCAATATGGTCTTGAAAGAGTAGATTTCCTAAATGAACTAACTTCAAAAATGTCAGAGACTACAGAGTTACCAACTATTCGAGAAATTGAGGGTTTATGGTATGAACTTCAAAGAGAGATGGTTGCAAGTGGAAAAGTAGTTTCTTTTGACACAACTGTAATCGATGTTGATGGTGAGTCTTCAACATGTAACGTTACAAGAGTTGGTTTGTTTAATGCAGTCTGTGATGGTAAATATTTAGAGTATGTTGCTGCGACAGGACAATATGCATTTTTACCGAGACAACCTGCTGGAAGATTTACAAAAACTGCAAAGAGTGTTGGTGATGCTGATGCTGGAGAGCAAGTAAGATTTGGTATTGATCCAACAGGACCTACTGGAGGAAGTCTTTTAGCTAATCTAATTCAGACTCCTTCTTTAGCTGAAAGAGCTGCACAAGGTAGAGAAGTTGGATACGCAATTATTTTTGTTGGTTTAATTGGTATTGGTTTAGCTTTCTGGAAATTGTGGAGCTTATATGTTCTTGGTAGAGCAGTGAGAGCTCAAGCAGGTTCTAAAACATTAGATATTAGAAATCCTCTTGGAAGAGTTCTTAAGATTGGCGAAGAGAACTTTAAGAAAGATATTGATACGTTAGAGCTAAAACTTGCTGAAGCAATTATGGCTGAGAGACCATCAATTGAAAGAGGAATTGGCGCTGTAAGAATTATCTCAGTTGTTGCACCTCTTGCAGGTTTATTAGGAACAGTAACAGGTATGATCGTTACCTTTCAAATGATTACTCTATATGGAACAGGTGATCCTAAACTTATGGCTGGTGGTATTTCTCAAGCACTTGTTACAACAGTTTTAGGTTTATTAGTTGCAATACCTACTACACTTCTTCATTCTTTCACAGCTTCATCGGCTAAAGGAATAATTAGTGTACTTGAGGAGCAGAGTACAGGTATTCTTGCCGAAAGAGCTGAAGGTAGTTAATAGCTAATTATGTTTTTTGCTATCACTGAAGCATTCTCGTCCATAAGAGATTTTATGGAAGCGGGTGGTAGTGTTTTATGGTTAATTGCTATTCTGGTTTTCTTTATGTGGGCAATGATCTTTGAGAGAATATGGTATTTTTCTCATGGTCATGAATTTTACATTCAAGACTTGTCAGCAAAATGGAATAACAGATCTGATAAGACTTCATGGCACGCCCTTCAAATTAGAGAAAAGATGCTTTCTCAAGCAAAAGTCGAAATAAATAAAAACTTATCAATCATTCAAACTTGTGTGGTTCTGGCACCATTATTTGGATTGTTAGGAACTGTGACTGGAATGATAGAGGTTTTTCAAGTAATGGCTTTTAATGGGGGAGGTGACGCGAGAGCAATGGCGGGAGGTGTTTCTAAGGCAACACTGCCAACAATGGCTGGTATGGTTGTTGCTTTATCAGGGGTATTTGCCACCATATATTTGACTAGTGCGTCTGACAGACACACAAACGACTTAAGAGAATTAATAAAAAGAGAATTATAGGAGAAATAAAAATGAGAAGAAATGCTATAAGTACTGCTGTTAAGGATGAAGAAAGCGAAATTAATTTAACACCAATGCTTGATGTTGTTTTCATCATGCTAATCTTCTTTATCGTTACAGCTAACTTTATAAAAGAACCTGGATTGGAAATTAATAGACCTGATTCAGATACTGCTGAAATTCAAGAAAATGCTGCAATTTTAATTGCAGTTGGAGCAAATGACGAAGTTTATATGGATGGAAGAAGAATTGATGTAAGGCAGGTTAAGGCAAATGTTGTAAAAATGCTTGCAGACAATCCACAAGGATCTGTAGTTATTCAAGCAGACGAAAGAGCAGTAGCAGATACTATTATTAAAGTTATGGATGGAGCCAGAGAAGCTGGGGTTAACGCTATATCTCTAGCATCAGAACCTAAATAAAATATGAATCAAGTCCTTACCGCAATTAATTTAGTTACAAAGCCTATACATGATATTTTTGTTAAGGCTTTTAATGCTAATAAATATGCTGCTGGGATTGGATTTTCGTCTGTAATTACATTAACTCTGTTTTTTGTAATGGTTATTTTAATTGCTTTAGGAGATAGTGGATTGAAACAAGACACTTCTGTAAAACTTCAAGATGTTGTTATGCCAGAAAGAGATATAGATACTTTCATGTCAGAAGTTGATAAGCCTGAAAAGCCTGAAGAACAGCCTGAAGATATTGCACAGCCTGAGTTAGATCTTCAGCCATTGACAGGTCTTGATGTGTCAATTGCAAAACCAAAGGCAAACTTTAAGGCAGGTGGTTCATTTTTTAGAGATGGTGAATATATCCCTTTATTTAAAGTTGTACCAATATATCCAAGAAGAGCACAAGAAAGAGGTACTATGGGCTATGCGTTAGTGGAATTTACTATAACTGAAACAGGTAGCGTAGAGGACGCTAACACCATTGAAGGGTATTGTTCAAATAGTAATCCAAGCGATCCTTCTACTGAATTTAGACCATGTACAATGTTTAACAGTGCGTCTGCAAGGGCAGCTTTAAAACTAAAATATAAACCTAAAATTGTTGATGGAAAAGCTGTTCCTGTAAGTGGCGTTCTTCATAGATTTACATATATACTAGATGACGAATAATTAATAAGTTATGAAAAAAAGATTCTCATTACATTTGTTTTCAGTGCTAGCGATATTATTTGCGTTTTCTTCAGTTCAGATTGAAGCACAGTCACAATCTGAAACAAAAAAACCAATAAAATATAAAAAAGCTCGTGCTTTACAAACATCAACTGCAAAAAAAATGGCAAAAGTTTACGAGGCATTAGAAGAAGTTGATGAAAAAGGAGAGCCAGCTCCAGATATGGTAACCGTCGTTGATATTCTTACAGAACTAAGGACCGATAAAGATAATTTAAAAAGTTATGACAGATCAGTGATGTGGAATGCTTGGGCTTATGTTTATATGACTGATAGTAAGTTTCCTCAAGCTATGACAGCATACACAAATGTGATGAACGAGCCAGAAGTTACTATAGGACTTAGAAATGGCGCTTTGTTCTCCCTTGCACAATTGAATTTGGCCGAAGGAAATTATCAAAAAGGCGTAAATTTAATATTAGAGTGGATGGATGAAGTGGAGGAGGTCACTGCTCAATCTTATTCTGTTTTAGGGCAAGCATATTTTGCTTTAGGTGATTACAGAAAATCTATGTCATCTTTGGAAACAGCTATATCAATGGCTGAAGAGGAAGGCTATAAACCAAGAGAAAATTGGTACTCACTTCTTGCTGGTTGTTACAGTGAATTAAAAGAAGAAATTGGAGAGAGAGAATCTTTATTAAAACAAATACCAATTTATGAAATATTAGTAAATTTGTATCCTAAAAAAACTTATTTCATCCAACTTGGCGGTGCATACGGAACTCTTGGAAGAGAAAGAGATTATATGATTACTTTAAAGACGGCTTATCAAAAAGATTTTCTAGACAAAGAGTCAGAGTATTTAGCGTTAGCACAGTTATTGTTACTCAATAAAAACCCATATTGGGCTGCAGAAGTTCTTGTATCTGGTCAAAACAAGATGATAACTATTGTTGATGAAAAAACTGAAGAAGAAAAATTAGTACCTGTCGTAAAAAGTACAGAAAAAAACTTAAAAGTACTAGCTGATTCATGGAGAATGGCACAAGAAATTGATAAAGCTATACCGGTATTAGAAAAAGCTGCTGAGATGTCAAAAGACGGCAAATCTTATGTGTTGTTGGGCAACTTATATTTATCTGAAGATAAAGTTAGTGAGGCTGTAGATGCTATTAAAAAAGGCCTTAAAAAAGGAGATATTAAAAAACTTTCACAGGTTTATTTAACCTTAGGTCAAGCATATTTTGAACTTCAAGAGTTTGAAGAAGCAAAGAAAAATTTTAGAATTGCTGCAAGAGATAAAGAAAAGATGATTAAGACTCAAGCAAACAACTGGATTAAATATACTGAAAATGAGGAGATAAGAGTTAAAAATCTTGCTTTAAGAAGAGACTATATTCAGATGAATTCATCATCTTAAACTCTTTCTAAAATCCTAACCTTAAAATCATAGTCGTTATCAATATCTTTTGAAAAGTTTTCTGAGCTTTTTTCCTGCCATTCATTAAAATCAATATCTGGATAAAACACATCTCCTTTGATTTCACAATTTACGTTGGTCAGAACTAATTTGTTAGTTATTTTTAAAGTATCTCTAAAAAGATAACCACCACCGATTATCACAATTTCATTATATTCATTATGTTCATCACATTTTTTATTTGCGGCATCTAATGCATCATCTATGCTTTTAAAAACCTCGGCTCCATCAATTTCATCTATTGTTGTTGAAATTACATAATTTATTCTATTTGGTAGTGGCCTACCAATAGATTCATATGTCTTTCTTCCCATGAGTAGAATTTTGTTAGTGGTATAGTTTTTAAAATGTTGAAGATCTCTCTTTAAGTTCCATGGAAGCATGTTATCTACACCAATTACGTTGTTATTTGATAGAGCAACTACATGTGAAATTATTTTTTTCATACTGCCATTTCTGCTTTTATAGGAGGATGGGGATTATAATTTTCTAGAATAAAATCATCTATGCTGTATTTTTTTATATCTTCAATCGAATTAATTTTAGGAATTTTAAGGTTAGGAAGCGGCTTAGGCTCTCTGGATATTTGTTCCTTTACCTGATCAATTGAATTTTTATATATATGAGCATCACCAAAGGAATGTATAAATCTTTTTGGTTGTAAATCTAGAATCTCTGCAAAAATAGATAAGAGCAAAGCATAACTCGCTATATTAAAAGGAACCCCAAGAAACATATCAGCACTTCTTTGGTACATATGACAGCTTATAGAATTATTATGAATATAAAACTGTGACATTACATGACAGGGAGGTAGAGCCATTTTTTCTATTTCACCAACATTCCAAGCAGAAAGAATATGTCTTCTTCCATCAGGATTTTCTTTCAATCCTTTTAGTAAATATTTGATTTGATCAATTCCACACCAATCTCTCCATTGGACACCATAAACTGGACCAAGAATCTTTTTGGTATCTGAATTTTCGTATCCTAATTCTTTGCCTTGATTATCTGCATTATCAGTCCATATTGTTGAATATTTTTCCAAATTAGTTAATTCAGATCTATCTTTATTAAATCGGATCTCAGCAAGCCTTCTCTCATCATCTGAGCCCTCTAGGAACCACAATAGCTCAGAGACAACTCCTTTCCATGCAAGAGATTTAGTAGTTACAGCTGGAAATCCTTTTTCTAAGTCAAATTCAAACTGATGTCCAAAAGATGATATTGTTCCAGTATTAGTTCTATCACTTTTTTTTTCTCCGTTTTCCAATATATATTGAAGAAGATCTAAGTATGCTTTCATATTTTTCTCCTGGAATATAACAACATAAAAAATCCAATAATCATCATGGGTATACATAAGATTTGCCCCATACTTAATGAGTCAAAGGCAATGTAACCAATATGAGCATCTGGCTGCCTAAAGAACTCAATTATAAATCTTATTAATCCGTAAAAGATAAGAAATGATGAAGAAACTATACCTTTTACATTTGTTTGTTTGCTGATCACAAATAAAATTAGGAATAATAATAAACCTTCGCCAAAACTCTCATAAATTTGTGAAGGATGTCTTAAAACCCCAAAAGGGTCCGTTGGAAATATAAAACCCCAATCGCCATTTGTTGCCTTTCCGTATAATTCACCATTCAGAAAATTACCAATTCTTACCAAGCCAAGCCCAATAGGCATTGCCAAAGCAACACCATCAAGTAATTTTAATAACTCTATATTTTTCCTATAACAAAAGATAACTAGACTAATAATGACTCCAATTAAGCCACCATGAAAGCTCAGTCCACCCTGCCAAACATAAAATAAAGATAAGGGATTATTCATTAATTGTTCTGATCCATATATGAACATGTAACCGACTCTTCCACCACAAATCGCTCCAAAGAATAAACCATACAGAAAAACCATATCATTTACTTCATCTTTATTAAGACCTATTTCTTTTATAGTTCTGTTATTTTTTAGAAAAACGTAAATCAATATTGCAGACAATAACCATGTCACTGCATAGTACTGAATTTTTAATGGCCCAAGCTCAATAAGAGTAGGGTTAATAAAGAAATTTGATAGCTCTATTGTCATACTGCAAACATATATATTGATATTATAAAAAACCAACTTGCCATAAGTCTCCTCAGTGTTGCTTGAGATAAATAATGAGCGATATCTGCTCCATATTTTGCAGAAAAAATACTTGTAAGAGAAACTCCTAAAAGAGCTGGTAAATAGACATATCCAAAACTTAAATTAGGCAACATATTTTGATTAATGCCTGCAAGAACATATCCTAATGTCCCAAAAATAGCTATAGGCACCCCACATGCTGCTGATGTGCCTATTGCAGTGGTAAGATTGAGCCCAGAACCCTTGAAATATGGAACTGAAAAAGTTCCTCCTCCAATGCCTAAAATTGAGGACAAAAAGCCTATACCAGAACCAACAAAAATTGATTTTGGTTTTAAACGGAACATATTCTGCAAAAGGTCTTTATCTAAAAGAATGTCTATGCCAACAACTAATGCAAATGTTGCGATTGTAATTTTTAATATCAATCCATCAATTTGAACTGCAAATAGAGCTCCTAAGAATGCGCCAAATACTATTCCAGAAGCAACAGGTTTGAAGCTACCAAAATCAATTGAATTCTTTTTTCTATGGGCATTTGCTGAAGAAAGCCCTGTAAAGATTATGCATGATATTGATGAACCAATTGCAAGCTGAACGATGATCTCATTTTCAAATCCTAGATTTATAAATGTACCTATAAGAACTGGCACCATGATAAGCCCTCCACCTATGCCAAACATACCAGCTAATAATCCAGAAAGAATCCCTAGCACCCCAAATATTAAAATTTCATCAAACATTATTAAACTCTTTACAGAAAGAATATTTTAATTTATTTAATGCCTCTCTATAGACTTTTTCTTTGAATGAAATAATTACATTCAGAGGGTACCAGTATGATACCCATTTAAAACACTCAAACTCATTATCAGGGTCATTATCAAAAGATATTTCTACATCTTCTTTTAATTTAAATAAAAACCATTTTTGTTTTTGGCCCTTAAAATTTGTTTTAAATATTTTTTTTCTTCTGCTTGTTTTAGGGATATCATATTTTAACCAATCGTCGATTGAATCGATAAGTTTTACTGATTTTGAGCTTATGCCAACTTCTTCAAATAGCTCTCTTTTAGCAGCTTTCAAGGAATTTTCTCCAAAATCAATTCCTCCCTGAGGAAATTGCCAACTATTCATACCTTTTCTTTTACATAACAATAAATTTCCATTTTTATTAGAAACAATTACACCAACATTCAATCTGTATTCATTTTCTTGCATGGATTTACTTAGTATTTAGATCAATATTTTTATTGATTAAATATACGAATGCTAGACTTAGAAATATCAGTAAGAGACTTGGACTTGCTGCCATCTCCCACTCTCCCTCACTTGTAAAGTTATAAATTTTAGTTGAAAGGGTATCAAATCCAACTGGCCTTAAAAGAAGAGTTGCAGGTTGTTCTTTTACGGACTCAATAAAGACAATCATGAATCCTAAAAATAAGGCTGATTTCATTTGTGGATAATAAAATGAACTAAATGCTTTTAGAGGATTACTCGGAATAAGAGATAATGCATTTTCTGATGATTTGGATATATTTGCCAAAGAGGAACTAGAATAATTATATGCAGGTGTCATAAATCTCAAACTTAAACAAAGAATTAAACCAAATATTCCATAAATTGTAATAGAAGTTCCAAAGATAGCATCAAAGCCAATTAAGAGCCCTGCAGATATTACAGACCCCGGGATGGCATAACCTGATGTAGAAATTGATATTAATAATTTTAATTTATTAGACTGTCTGAAGGAAAGTGAAAGGGCAGTAGCGAAAAAGATTGTAAAAATCCCGACGGCGAAACCAAGAATTAAAGAATTTATTAATAAGTAAATATTATTAAGAAGATTGATACTTGATTCAGATAATTGCCAATAGATAAGTTGAAATAATGGCAGGCAGAATACAATTAAAAACACTAATGAGCATATTAATGAGAACATTATTTGTTTAGATTTATTTAGCTCAACTTTATTTATTAATTCTGCAGTTCTTGGAGCAACCGCGCTTGGACTATCTGCATAGTATTTAGATAGTAACATAATAAAAATAACAAATATTAAAAGATATCCAGCTAGTCTAGCTCCAGAAAAATAACTCTGATATCCAAACCAGGCATCATATATGCCAACTGTAAATGTATCTATCCTTAAAGTTGATACTCCACCAAAATCTGCGATTATTTCAAAGATTACTAAAGCCATTCCTCCAATAATCGCAGGCTTTAATGATGGAAGTATTACTTTTCTTACAGCGCCAAAATTTGAGTCACCTAAAGATTTTGCTGCTCTGAATATCTTAATACCAACTGACGAAAGTTGGGCTTTTGTTATGAGAAAAATATAGGGAAATAATGCCATTGACATTACTAGAGAGGCACCAAATATGTTTTTTATTGATGGAAGAGCTATACCAAAATTTCTTAAAAATTCAGATATGGGACTTGAGTATTCGAACATTCCAACAAAAATATATGCATAAACATATGCAGGAAATGCTATTGAAAGACTCAAAGCCCAGCTAAAAAAATTACAACCTGGAAATTTATAAAAAGTAACTAAAATTGCTAAAGGAACAGCTAAAAGCATAGATATGAAGGCAGACCCAAAAGACAATAAAATTGTATTTTTGAATAGGCCAAACAAATATCTATTTGACAAGAATTCAACATCAATGTTTTTAGTAAAAGCAAGAACAAAAAAGGTAATAAAGAAAATAAATGTGAACATGATCCATGGTAGTGAAATATATTTCCAATATCTCAAATTTTGCATTATTGCTCTTCGTCTAAACTTTCTGCGCCTTTTTCTAGTTTATTTCCAAGGACATTTACCCTAGTTTGAAGTTTTTGAACATCATTTAAAGCGCCATCTAATCTTTTTATTACAGATTCTGTGCTTAAATCAAGATTAGAAAATTCTTTTTGAACATCGCTCACAACTTTGGCAACTTTCGCAGCAGTTTCATTTAACTTTAAATAATGATGTCCAACTCTTATAGTATCAAGAAAGGCAGCTAGCGTATTTGGCCCTAATATAAGAATCTTTTTTTCTGTGAGACACTCTTGTCTTAAGTTATCAATCAAATCTACAAGATCGATTAGCTTTTCTGAGGCTATGTAAAGCACAGCATAATTAGATGTAGTATTTTGCAAAATATATTTGTTAGAAATATCTTCAGCGTCTCTCAATAAAGCGGTCCTGAGATCCCTTAAAACTTTTTTTCTATCTACATCATTACCTGCTGATTGATAGTTTTGATATTGACCGGCATAAAACTTTGAATCAATAGGGATAACAAAGCCCTCAGCACTTGTTATTGCACAATCTACTCTGTCAGATGATTCAGAATTTATTTGAGCCTGAAACTTATAACTATCGCTTGGCATTATATCTTGGACAATTGACTCAAGACTCCATTCGCCAAGCCTTCCAGTTGTAACATTTCCTCCTAAGAACCTATTTAATTCATTGATTGGTGTAGTTACTGATGCTAAGTCAATTTCTATCTTATTTATATCATTTGAAACTTCGTTAAGTTTGTTTTGAAGTAATTGAGTTTCTCCAATATCTGAGGTCTCTTTATTTTTTATACTAAAGATCAGATAAATTAATACCCCTAAAATGAGAATTAAAGATATAAATATTAAGTAATTAATCATGATGTTAGTATAAAATTACACATATATTATGCACCAAGAAATTATAGAAAGATTTAATTCCTTGAAAGAAAAGCAAATATCTATTGATATTACTCGAGGAAAGCCAGACAAAGATCAACTAGATCTATCTAATGATCTTATTGATATACCTATTCCTACTTCATCAGATGATGGCGCAGATCTAAGGAACTATGGCGAGCCTTTTGGAATAATCGAAGCAAGAAGACTTGGTTCTGAACTTTTAAATGCTCCTATTGAGAATATTCTTGCGGGAGAACAATCCAGTCTTTTACTTACATATCAAACAGTTCTATCAAATTTCCTTTTTGCAGAACCAATCCCTTGGAAAAATTTAAAAAATCCAAAATTTATATGTCCAGTGCCAGGATTTGATAGACATTTTATGATGCTTGAGGATTTTGGAATTGAAGCGATACCAATTCCCTTAACTGATGATGGTATAGATTTAAATGCATTTGAAGAGGTTCTAAAAACTGGAGATGATTATGTCGGAATATTATGCGTTCCAAAACATTCAAACCCATCTGGAGAAATTTATTCAGATGAGAATTTAAAAAAGATGTTTGAAATAGGATCACAGTATTCAAATAAATTTTTATTTCTCTTTGATCATGCATATTTGATTCATGACTTTTTACCAACTCCAGAACAAAAACCTTTATGGCAAGTTGTTGAGGAGTCTAATGTGCAAGATCAAACCGTAGTAACTACTTCTTTTTCAAAAGTTACTTTTGGTGGTGGTGGAATTTCGTTTATGGCCACTTCAGGACACTCATTAGATTTGATTAAAAAAGTTAGAACAACAATGATTATATGTCCTGATAAATTAAATCAAAAAAGACATGTCGAGTTTTTCAAGAATGTTGGAAATATCAAGTCCCATATGAAAAAACATGCTGAATTAGTAAGGCCAAAGTTTGAGTTGGCATATGAGCATTTAAAAAAACTTCCGGAGGAATGTGGGTCATTTTCTAAACCAACCGGAGGATACTTTATAACATATTCCACCTCAAAACCTATCGCGTCCAAGGTTGTAAAATTATGCAAAGATCTTGGCGTATTAATAACTCCTGCTGGTTCTACTTTCCCAAAAAATTATGATCCTAATGATAGCGTTATTAGGTTAGCTCCTACATATGTAAGTAAAGAAGAGCTAGCTGATGCTATGAATGTTTTTATAACCTCTGTAGAAGTTGCTCATTTTGAAATCGATGTTTAGTTTGTTGCTAAATCATGCGGAATGTAAGAATTTCCATCAAAGTGTGAAAAAATTTTCTTAATGTCAGGATGATTTGCAGGGCCACTTTCAACATCATTAATTAGATTCTGCTCTGAGACATAAGCGATATAAAATATTTCTTCATTCTCAGCAAAAACATGATAAAAAGGTTGGTCTTTTTTTGGTCTGAAGTCTTTTGGAATCGAGTTATACCATTCTTCGGTGTTATTAAAAGAAGGGTCTAGATCAAAAATAACACCACGAAAATTAAGAAATTTATGTTTTACAACATTTCCAATTGAAAACTTTGCTTCTACTAGTTCTTGCATTATATTTATAACTTAAACCATTATTAGGAAAAAGTCATGGATGAAGATTTTATAGTAGTAACTACATATGATATAGACGGTGCTGAGATTGAAAAACATATTGGTCTTGTTCAAGGAAGTACTGTAAGAGCAAGAAACGTTGGCTCAGACTTTCTAGCAAATCTTAAAAATATAGTTGGAGGAGAGCTTGTTGGCTATTCTAAACTTTTACAGACTTCAAGAGAGCAGGCTTATGCAAGAATGATAGAAGATGCAAAATCCAAAGGTGCCAATGCAGTACTAGGATTTAGATTCCAAACATCAACTGTAGCTAGTGGAGCAGCAGAAATTTTAGCTTATGGGACTGGTGTCAAAATTAAATAGGAAGAAATATGAATAAAACAGAAAAAGTTGCTTTAAGAGAAGCAGTTATTGTAGTACTAATGGGCGCTGTAATTAATTTTCCATTACAAACATATCTTTTATGGTTAACAATTGATAATTGGCAATGGGCAGATCCCATAAAAATATCAATTTTCGTTCAGCTAATTATTACCGTTGTAGCTTTGATAAGAGTTTACGCAATAAGAATGAGGTTTCAAAGAGGAAAATTTTAATTATCTTCTTTTTCTTTTTTACCTTTCTTTTTTTCAGACATCATTCTCATTTTCATTCTATGATTAATCATGTCCTTGCACCAAACATTATAAATAGTTGAATAGTTGGCTGCCATATCTGCCAAAACACTAACCTCAAGCCATTTTTCTTCGTTCTCAGGATTGAGTTCAATTTCTTTCCAAACTGAGTCGCCTAAAGAGAGTAATCCAAAGACTCCATCTTTCATTTCTTTGCATTCTTTAAAATCCATAAGATAGTTTGGATTGTTCATAAATTTATCCTTCATAGTTTCTTTCTTGTCCATATGATCGTCTGCGACAAGCGTAAAGCAAAGAAAAAAACTTAATATAATTGTAAAATTTTTCATAATAATCACCTTATATTTGTTAACATGTATTAGATTACATTTTTTTTCCAAATTTACCAAAAATATCTTTACTTTTAATTTTAAGTATTCATAATACTCGCCAATATTCATACTAATAAGCATATTCTGAGTGTTTATTAGTATGAATATGCTTGATTTAATTCAATTATTGAGTGTTTTTTTCGGTACTGTGATAGCCGCACCCCTTGTTGTTTCAAAAAAAGCCAAAAAAAGAATGGTAGGGCTTTTTGCTGTTATTGCTGGTAGTTTTTTCGCAATAATTGTCCAACTATATCTAGGTTTATACTATTTTGTATTTGCAAATGCATTTTGGCTTCTTAATGCATGTAATGGCATAAAGAAAATAATTAAAACTAAAAACAAGAGGATTAAAAATTTTTGAAATATTTATAATCTATATAGTGAATACCTTCTTCAACTGAATCCATTTTGGAAATGATTGCTTTAGCCACTTTTTTTGCCTCTACATTTCTAAATTTTTGTAATGGCCCAATCATTAGTAGGCCAAATAAGTTTGTTATTTGTTCAAATACTTTTACAGTCATAGGAATATCTTCTCCAGCACGCTTTCCTAACAAATGACTTGGATGAGCAATAATAATTTTTTTATATCCAACTAATTTAATTTCTTGCTCAACATTACCTTTAACTTTTAAGTATGTATTAAGTGATTTAGTATTTGCTCCAATTGCAGATATCAAACCAATTGAACTAGCTCCACAGTTTTTAGCAAATTCAGCAACTTTTTTAATGTAGTTATAATCTACATTAACAAAACTTTTTCTATTATTTTTTGTTATATAAACAAGCTCAGAAAGGCTTAACTTATGCCCAATTGCTATATAAACTTCATCGATATTGAGATTTGTATCCAAAGAATCAATGTCCTCAAAATCAATAACTATTTGATTAACATTGTTTTCACATAAAACCTTTTTTCTGCTGAGTAAAATTAACTCATTGTTGGTTGTTTTTAATTTTTCAAGTATTTCCCCGCCAACTAAACCAGAAGCTCCAACAATTAAAATTTTTTTACTCATGTAATTGTTTAATGGTTTCATCAACAAGCTGATTTATAGTTTTTGATCCATCCAAGATTATCTCGCAGTATTTTTGATACATAGGCTCTCTTTCAGAATAGATCTGAGGAATTGACATTCCTTCTGGCACAGCAAGACCTCTTTTTTGATTAATGTCAATTCTTTCCATAATTATCTCAAGAGGAGTATTTATGTATATGACTTTAGAAAACTTTTTAAGATGCTGCATTGATTTTGCTGAATAGACAGCACTTCCTCCTGTGGAGATGATTCTATTAGATGAGGTTAGACCAAGTATTACTTTTTCCTCTTCATCTCTTACAAATTTGTAATCATATCTATTTTTGATTTCTTCAAGTGTGGCCTTATGTCTTTGCTCAATAAGCAAATCGGTATCAACAAAGCTGACACCTATTTTATTAGCAACAGCTTCTCCGATTGTAGATTTACCACAAGCCGCCATACCAATGAAACTAATGTTAATCATTTTTTGCAAATTCCTCAGTTGCCCTAACAAGTTCATGAGTAATTTCTTTTTCAAATGCACTATGTCCTGAAAAGGGCGCAACTATTAATTCTGCTTCAGGCCAATTTTTTTTAAGTTCCCATGCTGTTTCCATCGGACAGACAATATCATATCTACCTTGAATTATTTTTGCAGGTATATGACGAATTTTATCAATCGAATCTGATGCAATTAATTGATCTTCAGTATTAAGAAAACCTTTGTTAACAAAATAATGATTTTCAATAAGGGCAAAGGCTAAAGCAAATTTAGACTCAGAATATGATGAAATCATGTCAGCTTTATGACTAAGTGTACTTACAGATCCTTCCCATTTAGACCATGCCACAGCTGCCTCCATTTTTTTTTCGTCATCATCACTAGTAAAAATTTTGTAGTAAGCATCCATTAAATTATGTCTATTTTCTTGTTTAATTGGTTTTAAGAATCCCTCCCAAGCCTCAGGAAATATTCTGCTAGCACCATCTTGATAAAACCATTTTAGTTCCTTATCTCTTAACATAAATATTCCTCTTAGAACCAGCTCAGAAACAGAATTTGGATATGTTTGAGCATAAGCTAATGAGAGTGTACTCCCCCAAGAGCCCCCAAAAACAAGCCATTTTTTGATCTTGAGCTTTTCTTTTAGAATTTCAATATCCTCAACCAGATCCCAAGTCGTATTTTTTTTTAGACATGCATGAGGCTGGCTTCTTCCACAACCTCGTTGATCAAATACCACAATTCTAAATAATTCTGGATTAAAAAATCCTCTTACTTTTGTACTGCCACCGCCACCTGGACCCCCATGAAGAAAGACAGCAGGCTTCCCATTTGGATTCCCACACTCCTCATAGTAAATCTTGTGTTCATCAACCTCTAAGTATCCTGTTGAATAAGGCTCAATATCTTCATAAAGTGTGTTTACTTGACTCACGATGCAAGCATTTTTTCAGTCACATCCCATAATTTTGATGCCTCTTCAGTATCAACAGCCCAATCGGCAACACCAAAATATCTCTGAAGTGAATCATCTACTTCATTCTTTCTTTTTGCAATATCACAGTCTTCACAAAATACTCCACCTATTCCACTTAGGCTTGAGCTGGTTGCACACCAGAGAGTAGTTGATGCACCTTGACTAGTCGTTTTAAAGAAATTTTTTGCCATCTCTGAAGGTGATCCATTCTGGTCCATCCAACCCAGAGCCACCATTTCTTCTTTTTGAAGGTGCCGTTGCAGAGGTGTAAGAATGCCACCTGGGTGCACGGAAAATCCAGAGACACCTTTATCTACCATTCTTCTATGAAATTCGATAGCAATTAATGAAGATGCTGTTTTAGATTGACCATATGCCATCCACTTGTCATAAGGGTTATTTTGAAAGTGAATATCATCCCAAAGTATTCCAGTAAGAGAGTGTGCTGAAGATGAAAGACTAACAAATTTAGCATTATCATTTTCAGCCATAGAGTCCATTAACTCTTTTGTTAGTAAAAAATGACCAATGTGATTTACTGCAAATTGACTCTCCCACCCATTTCCTATTCTAGTTTCAGGACAAGCCATAATTCCCGCATTGTTAATCAATAGATCTAATTTCCCAAAACTTTCTTTAAAATCCTCTGTAAATTTCTTTACAGAATTTAAATTTCCTAGATCCATTTCAACAATATTTTCTTTTGAAACTATACCTTCTAGATTTTGAACGGCTACTTCTGTTCTTTTTGCAGGAATGATGACCTTTGCTCCTGTAGCAACTAATTCTCTTGTAGTTTCGAGGCCAATGCCTGAATAGCCACCAGTGACAATAGCAATTTTTTCATTAAGATCAATTCCATTTGTTATTTCGTTAGCGTTTGTTTTAGAGTGAAATCCAGATCTTGTTGGTGTTTGATGTTTTGATATCATTTAAGTATTGTAACCTTCTTTGAGATACATAAAAATGAGAGCAATCTTTAGATTGAAATTCTTAGTAAAATCCCCATATAAGTAATTGTAAAGAAAGAAATAGACTCCTTATTTCAGATTCCAATACAGACTTTAATTCACCTAATTTTGGGTGCATTTTTTATGGAGAAAAATATGCAGGTATTTAAATGCGAAATAAATAATCCTAATGGAAAAATTAATCATAACGTTCACTGTGACTGGGATGATCAAGGCAATTTACATTTTTGTGAACATGATCTTGGAGATGGCGTTAAAGAATTTTGGGGAACTGATGAGTATGAATACTTTATGATGATTCATCAAAAGGATGTTGCAAAATTTGTTCTTTGTTCTTTTTGGAAGGGTTTTACTTTTGAAGATAGGTTTACTGTAAAAGATTTAAGAGAATTATGTGACGAATATGAAATAGAATACTCTACTGATTTTTGGAGATAATGTCTTAATTTATGTCTATTAGGTAGTAAAACATAAATTAAATGGTGCCCAGAGGTGGGATCGAACCACCGACACAAGGATTTTCAGTCCTTTGCTCTACCAACTGAGCTATCTGGGCTTAAATTGGACATTGGATTATAGGCAAGTTTACAACCGTTGTCATTATGTCTAATTAGTTAAGCGCGAACTCTTTCATTTCCAGGGTCATAAAGAGATCCTTTGCCAACTATTTGAACAGTAATAGGATATAAACCATCACCATCTTCATTAAAGTACTCGATTAAGAGTGACTTGCCTTGAATAGCAATTTCTTTTGGTAAATAACCCATAACCACAAATTTCTTAAGAGAAGGACAATAAGACATACCAGTTGTATATGCTCTTCTACCTTTACAATCTATTGGTACCTCACCTGTTGCAGGATCAATAATTGGTGCGATGCCAACTGGATATCTTGTCTTTCCAGATACATTAAGATCGTCTAATGTCATGGTACATAATATTGCACAGGGATCTTCTTCTCTCTGAGCCAGATGTGCTGCTTTACCATGAAAATCAGCTTCTTTTACTAAGGGTCTTTGAATTGCTGCCTCAATAGCAGTATATTCTGTCTCAAGGTCAGCACCTTGAAGTCTAAAGCTTTTTTCGAGACGTCTACTATTTGCATATGTTTCAATTCCAACAGGCACAACCCCAACTTCTAACAAGGAATCGTACAAAGCTAAACCATCATCTTTATTATTATTAAAATAAATCTCCCATCCACTTTCACCAACATATGAAATTCTGACTGCCCATACATGAACTTTTTTCCCGCCTGAAAGATTTAAGGTGAGGTTTTTTGCTGACACAAATGGAAAGTTCTTAATATCAATTTCGTTAGGATCTATAAAATTACCCAGGGCTTCAACAGCTTTAGGTCCCCACAATCCTAATGTTGCTATGTCATGAGTTCTAATATTTATATCCGCATTTAATCCATTATCATCTCTGTAATTACGTAAGGTAACCCAGTCACGATTCCCGTCAGCACCACCAGTTACAACTCTATAACTGTCATTGCCAAGGCGAGAGATAGTAAGATCTGCATGGACACCACCATCTTCATCTAAAAAGTTAGTATAAATAACTTTGCCTTCTGGAGTGTTGCCACCAACTTTTGCAACTGATAAGTATTCCAACATACGTTCGGCATCTGGACCTTTAATATCCATGATGGGAAAATGAGATAAATTAATCATGCCGACTGAAT
>SHBF01000039.1 GCA_004212975.1 SAR86 cluster bacterium | reverse complement strand
AGAATCCAAGTTTTAAAGTGTATGGCTCAGATTACTCAGAGGATGCTATAGATATTGCATTTACAAATAAAAATAACCTTGATGTAAAGAATTTTTCACCAATTCTTGCAGATTGGCTATCCTGCTTTAAAACAAAATGTTTTGACTTGATCGTAAGCAACCCCCCATATATTGCAGAGGGAGATTCTCATTTAGAAAAACTTATTCATGAGCCAAAAATTGCTTTAGTCTCAAAAGAGAATGGACTTCTTTGTATTAAAAAAATTGTTGAACAATCTACTAAAATCCTTAAAAATGGCGGAACTTTAATCATTGAACATGGATATCAACAGCAAAATGATGTCAAAGCAATATTTAAAAGAAATAAGTTCTCAAAAATAATAAATTTAAGAGATTTACAATCACTTCCAAGAATAACTATTGGGACTCTAAACAAATAAGTTAAGTTCCGCAATAAGTAATGTATTGTTCATTAGAGGATGGGGCTAAAGTATATTTTTCAAATCCAGTTTTTTCGGTAAAAGGTTCTTTTAGTAACTCAGCAATCAAATTAATTTCTTTCATGTCTCCATCAACAGCATTTATAAGTGCATCTTCAATGAGATGATTTCTAGGTATGTAGCAAGGATTTTTCAAATCCATTTCGATAGAAACATTTGCAACATTAATTTCTTTTTTCCAAGATTTGTACCATATTGAAAAATCTTTAGATTTATTAAAAACTGAATCTTCTATGGTAAGTGATTGATCAACAATTTTTGCAAGATTTCTAAATGACAACGTAAAGTCTATTGATTCAGAATGTAATATTTTTAAATAGTCATCAATTATTTTTGAATTATCATTACCAATATTTTCAATGCCTAATTTTTCACCGAATTCTTTATAGAAATATTTTTGATATGACGGCATTGCAAGTTGAAGAACTTCTGTGAGTTTTTTTACTGAAATCTCTTCATCTTCATCAACTAATGGTATAAGCGTTTCAGCAAATTTTGCCAGATTCCATATTAGTATTACTGGTTGGTTTTGATATGAGTATCTTCCGTTATGATCAATCGAGCTAAATACTGTTTTTGGATCATAAGTATTCATGAATGCACAAGGACCATAGTCAATAGTTTCACCAGAAATCGTCATGTTATCAGTATTCATAACCCCATGAACAAATCCAAGACCCATCCATTTTGATATCAATGAAGCCTGCTTATCACAAACAGCTGCAAAAAAACTAAGATATTTGTTATCGGTTTGCTCTAAATCTGGGTAGTGCCTATCGATAGAGTAATCGGTAAGTGTTTTAAGTACTTTATTATTTTTTGTTCTTGCATATTCAAATGTACCAATTCTGATATGACTTTTTGCTACCCTAGTTAAAACTCCACCTGGAAGTATTGTTTCTCTTAAAACATCTTCATTTGTTTTCAATGCAAAAAGAGATCTTGTTGTTGGTATTTTCAATGCATGCATAAATTCACTTATTACATATTCTCTCAAAACTGGACTTAAAGCTGATCTGCCGTCGCCTCTTCTAGAATATGGCGTTTGACCAATCCCTTTTAATTGAATATCCATCTTATTAATTTCACCTAATAAAATTGCTCTTCCATCACCAAGCTGCGGATTAAAGTGACCAAATTGATGACCAGAGTAGCCTTGAGCAATTGGTATTGAGTCTTGTAGTAGTTTATTTCCAGCAAATACATCTAGACAGTCACTTGAGTCTACATAATCTTTATTAAAACCTAGTTCTTCGGCAAGAGAATAATTTTTTAAAATTATCTCAGCTTTTTTAAAACCTTCTGGAGGACATTTTTCTGAAATTTCATGAAGTTCTTCAGCATAAGAATTCATAATATTTAAATTTTTGATATTTTTCACTTTATCTTAATCGATAAATTTTACAAAAGAATCTAAGTTTTCTCTTCTTGTTCTGTATTTATTGATTGGATGATTTTCATCTTCATATCCAATAGCAACACCACACCATACAATTTCATTGTCTGGATGGTCAATATGTTTTTTTACAGTTTTAGGATAAATAGACCAAGACTCTTGAAGACAAAGACCTAAGCCAAAGTAAATAGCACTTAACCATAGATTTTCCAGAAACATACCAACATGCCCCCATCCATTACTTCCAAATGATCTGTCTATAGTTATTATCATTCCAATAGGAGCTCCAAAAAAATTGTAATTTTCTCTAATTTGTTTAAAACGAGAATCAAGGTCATCCTTTTCAATTGATAAAGCATTATACATATCCGCACCACATTCATATCTTCTTTTTTTGTATTCATCTGCAAGTGGTTTTGGATAAATGTCATATTCAATTTCTTCTTGAACTCCAGTATCAAAGTTTTGAAGCGTTTCTTTTGTTAAATTATTTTTTGCTTTTTCATTAAGAACATAAACTTTCCAAGGTTGTATATTTCCTCCTGAGGGTGCTGCATTCGCAGTTCTTAGAATTTCACTAATCAATTTCATATCAGGAACTTCTTTTGTAAAAGCTCTCACAGAAAAACGTTTTTCAATACCTTCTTTTATATTCATTATTTTGTTATCAAATTTTGTCGGTTCTTATATAATTTATAACAAACATCTTAAGGGAGCAATTTATATGATTGGAGATATGCAAAATTGGAGGCCTAATGTAGCTGGTATTATCGAGCATGCAAGGTCGATGCATCCAAATACTGAAGTTGTTAGCAGACTTGTATCTGGTGAAATACATAAAACAAATTATGAAGAGGTATGTATTAGATCTAGGAAATTAGCTTCAACACTTGAAAAAGACGGTATTAAAAAAGGTGATGTAATAGCGACATTGGCATTAAATACCTATAGGCATTTAGAAATGTACTATGGTATTTCAGGAATGGGAGCGATTACTCATACTTTAAATTTTAGATTACATCCAGAGCAAGCAGTCTACATCATTAATCATGCTGAAGATAAGATGATTTTTGTTGAATTGCCTTTTATACCTATCCTTGAAGGACTTCAAGATAATCTTAGTACTGTAGAAAAATACGTCGTCTTGTGTAATGAAGATGAAATGCCAGAAACTTCATTAAAGAATGCTTTATCCTATGAAGAATATATTAAAAATGGTGATGAAAATTATTCATGGCCTGATATGGATGATGATGCAGCCTGTGCACTATGTTATACATCTGGAACAACAGGTAATCCAAAAGGAGTATTGTACAGCCACAAATCAAATATTTTACATGCTCAAGTTGCATTAACTGCAATGACAATTCAAGCAGATGATTCAATATTAATGGTAGTTCCATTGTTTCATGTTTTGGCATGGGGGATACCTTATTTTGGCCCTATGAATGGAAATAAACTGGTTATGCCGGGCATGCAAATGGAAGGCGAGCCTCTTTACGAACTTATTGATAAAGAAGATGTAACACTTGCTTTCGGAGTTCCTACCATATGGATGGGTCTATTAGGATACTGTAGGGATAATAATAAGATTTTAAATTCAGTAAAAAATACAATTATTGGGGGGTCAGCATTATCTTTATCAACACTACAAGAGTTTGATGAGGTTCACGATGTAAATGTAATACATGCCTGGGGCATGACTGAAATGAGTCCGATGGGTACCACAAATATACTAACTCCGGCAATGAAAAATATGTCTAAAGATGAAAAATATTCTGTTCAATTAAAACAAGGTAGGCCAATATATGGTGTTGAATTAAAGGTTGTTGATGATGAAGGAAATGAATTACCAAAAGATGGAGAGTCACAAGGACATCTAATGGTAAGAGGGCCCTGGATCCTTCAAAAATACTTTAAATCAGATGAAGACGCAGTGGATGAAGATGGTTGGTTTGACACTGGAGACATATCCGTTCTTGATGTAGATGGATATATGACTATAAAAGATAGGGCAAAAGATGTTATTAAATCTGGTGGTGAATGGATCAGTTCTATTGATCTTGAAAATGCTGCATTTGGACATCCAGAGGTTGCTGAGGCATGTGTTGTTGGTATTCCTCATCCAAAATGGGATGAAAGGCCGATGTTATTTGTTGTTACAAATTCTGGAGAACCAATTGCAAAAGATAGCATTATTGAATTTTTAAGTGACAAAGTTGCAAAATGGTGGCTTCCTGACGAAATAATTTTTTTAAAAGAGTTGCCGCACGGTGCTACTGGAAAACTTCAAAAATTTGAACTAAGAGAAGAATATAACAATTATTACATGGAGAAATAATATGTTAAAAGTTGTGAAGCCTTCTGAAATTGACTCGGTAATAGGCACTGAGATAGGAACATCTGAGTGGATAACTATTGATCAAGAAAGAATAAATAAATTTGCTGATGCAACTATGGATCATCAATTTATTCACGTTGATCCTGATCAAGCTACTCCTGTATTTGGTTCAACAATTGCACACGGATTTTTATCTCTTTCATTGGTAGCTGGCATTCCATTTTCTCAAGAGATTGGAATGGTTCTTGAAGGAACTAAAATGGGTCTTAATTATGGTTTAGATAAGGTGAGGTTTCTAAGTCCAGTCCCAGTAAATTCAGAAGTTAGAATTAATATGAAATGCTTAGATATAACTGAAAAGAATCCTGGACAATATTTAGCTAAAACTGAAGTTACGATGGAGATTAAAGGTGTTGAAAAGCCCGCTTTTGTAGCAGAAACACTTAGCATGTTTGTGGTTTAAATCTATTTTAAAAGATCTTTTAAAATTTCATTGACCGCTTTAGGATTAGCTTTACCCTGAGTTTCTTTCATTATTTGACCAACAAAAAATCCAAAAAGCTTATCTTTGCCGGTTTTATAAGCTGATACTTGATCAGGATTAGACTCTATAACCTTTCTAGCAATATCCTCGAGTATGCTTTCATCTTGAATTTGGACCAAGCCTTTTGATTGAATAACTTCATCAACATCAGATGCTGTTTCCCAGACCTCCTCAAGAACCGACTTCGCAATCTTTCCAGAAATAGTACCATCCGACATGCGCTCAATAAGCTTTCCAAAATTTTCAGCGGATAGATTCGATTCATCAATATCAATATTGTCTTTATTTAATAAGGCGCTGATGTCACCTACTAACCATTTTGCAACTAATTTAGCATCCTCTGTTTTAGAGGAAGCTTCCTCAAACATATAAGCCATAGTTTTGGAAGAAGAAATAATTTTTGCCTCTGATTCATCAAGGCCTATCTCATTAATGTATCTAATTTCTTTCTCTTCAGGAAGCTCAGGAAGATTTCCCTTAATTTCTTTTAACTCTTTGTCTGAGATTATTACTGGTAAAAGGTCAGGGCATGGGAAATATCTGTAATCATTTGCTTCTTCTTTAGATCGCATTGATCTTGTTTCATTTTTTTCACTGTCGTAAAGTCTTGTTTCTTGAACGACACATTTACCATTTTCAATCAATCTTATTTGCCTATCAATTTCAAAGTTAATAGCTTTTTCAATAAATTTAAAAGAATTAATATTTTTAAGTTCAGCTCTTGTTCCAAGTTCCTTGTCTCCACTTTTCTTTATTGAAACATTAACATCGCATCTCATTGAACCTTGAGCCATATTTCCGTCACAGATATCTAAAAAAGTAACTAATTGTCTAATGGCTTTAAAATAAGCAATAGCTTCTTTTGCGCTTGAAATTTCAGGCTCAGATACGATTTCAAGAAGTGGAGTACCAGCTCTATTTAAATCTACTCCAGTTTCTCCTTCGAACATGTCATGAATTGATTTTCCTGCATCTTCCTCAAGATGTGCTCTCGTTATGTTGATTTCCTTTTCATAATCATCGACTGCAATTTTAATTGAGCCTTTTTCTACTATAGGTTGAGTCATTTGAGTTATTTGATAACCTTTTGGCAAGTCAGGGTAAAAGTAATTTTTTCGATCAAATGATGATGTTTGATTAATATTAGCTCCTGTAGCAAGACCAAATCGTATGGCTTTATAAAATGCTTCTCTGTTTGCAACTGGGAGAACTCCAGGCAACCCCATATCTATCAAGTCAACATGTGTATTAGATTCTGCTCCGAATTCTGTTGAGCCGCCAGAAAATAATTTTGACTTTGTCGATAGCTGAACATGTATTTCAAGTCCAATTACTGTTTCCCAGCTC
>SHBF01000038.1 GCA_004212975.1 SAR86 cluster bacterium | reverse complement strand
TTTGAATATTCAAGTATCAACAATAAATATTTTGATATATCTAAAATTATAGATTCATTAAATCTTAATAATTCAGAAATAAGTAAATTTTTATTTGGCTATGGAATAGAAGGAAATACTAAGGAAGTAAATAAAAAAATAAAGAGATGGAGTCTAATGAACACTTATAACGAATTAATTTGGGCCAAGTATATTAATAAATTTAATAAAAACTTTTTAAACGAAGCATATTTAAAATTATTAGCAAGTAAGATTAAACAACAAAAGCTATAAACAAAGTTAATATTACTATTCCAATTGGTATAAATTTATCAATATTCATTATCAATTCCTCTTTGTTATTAGGTAGTTTTAATAAAGTAAAAATATTAAATTTTTGCTTTTTTGTACTAATTTCATCTTCCATTTTATCTCTCTCATGATCAATTTCTGAATTTTTGTTGGTTGTTAAACTGACAATATCCTTAGAATCCTCACTTTCTATGATATTTTCTTTACCTAAAGTCACTTTTGAGGAAATTTCCACTAATTCTTTAAGAATTTGATCTCTTTTTTGCCTTGCAATATGTATATTAGAAGTTCCTAGGGATTTTTTAATAAATTCTTTGCCAATAATTTTAGAAATATCCTTTGAAACTCGCTTTTGTATGAAATATATATCCTTATTTTTACCCCTTAAAACAAGGTATTTGTCCTCATTTGTACTCATAATGTACCCATATTTTTACATTATTTTTATTTTATTTCAATTTAAATTTAAAATTAACGTCAAAATGTACCCATATTTTCATTTATACCTATAAATAATGCTTATTAATAAGATTTTTATAAGTTTTTTAATATTTTGAAAGGCTAAAGAGTTATTAATTTATTTTAAATAAATTGTTGTGTTTAATTTATTTTGTTTTAACATTAGCGAAGTTAATTATATTGGGGTAATAAATGAAAATATTATGTGTACTTTATGATGATCCAGTTAATGGAATGCCTGACAAATATGCTAGGGATGATTTACCAAAATTATATAAATATCCTGATGGAATGTCACTTCCTTCACCTAGTTCTGTAGATTTTACACCTGGTCAACTTCTTGGATGTGTTTCTGGCGAGTTGGGTCTAAGAAAATTCTTGGAAGATGCTGGCCATACACTAGTTGTTACTTCTGATAAAGATGGTGAAGGATGTCAGGCTGATAAAGAATTAGTTGACGCTGATATTGTTATATCACAACCATTCTTTCCTTATTATCTTACAAGAGACAAGATGGAGTCTGCTCCAAATTTAAAAATGGCTATAACAGCCGGTATTGGTTCTGATCATGTTGACTTACAAGCAGCTATGGACAATAACGTTGATGTCGTGGAAGTTACTTATTGTAATTCTAGATCTGTAGCAGAACATATAGTTATGATGATCTTATCAATGGTAAGAGACTATCATAATCAACATAGGATTGTGAAAGAAGGTGGTTGGAATATAGCTGATGCTGTTCAAAGATCATACGATGTTGAGGGTATGCATGTTGGAACAGTTGCCGCTGGAAGAATTGGCATTGACATGCTTAGAAAAATGAAACCTTTTGATGTTCATTTACATTACTTTGATATTCATAGACTTTCTGAAGAAGTAGAGGCTGAATTAAATCTTACTTATCATGACTCTGTAGAATCTTTGGTTGCTGTTTGTGATGTTGTTAATATTAGCTGTCCGCTTCATCCAAAGACAGAACATTTATTTAATGATGAGATGATTAGTAAGATGAAACGTGGTGCATATATTGTTAATACTGCAAGAGGAAAAATTTGTGATAAAGATGCAATTGCTAGGGCATTAGAATCGGGTCAATTAAGTGGATATGCTGGAGACGTTTGGTTTCCTCAACCAGCACCTAATGATCATGTGTGGAGAACAATGCCCAACCATGGAATGACTCCTCATACTTCGGGAACGTCATTGTCTGCGCAGGCAAGGTATGCTGCTGGTGTAAGAGAAATATTGGAGTGTTTCTTTGAAGGTAAACCTATTAGAGAGCCTTATTTGATTGTTCAAAATGGAGATCTAGCTGGTATGGGTGCTCACTCTTATACCAAAGGTACTGCAACTGACGGTTCTGAGGAAGCAGCGAAGTACCAAAAATAATTAATATATTTTCAATTAGAGATAGGGCACAACCCTATCTCTACCTCTTCTTTTATTTTTAAGTGTCCTTATATATAGTCTATGAAAAAAAACGTCGCAGTAATTGGATCTTCTGGAGCAATTGGTAACGCTATATCTAAAATTCTTCTAGATGATGCATCAATTGAATCTGTGTACAACTTTTCAAGATCTACTTCAAATAACTCTTACGAGAAAAGCAAAAATATCTATATAGATATTGAAAGTGAAGAATCTATTAAAGATGCAGTTAATAAAATTCCAGATGATATAAGATTTGACTTAATATTTGTGGCCACAGGAATACTTCACAATGACAGTGATGTATATCCTGAAAAAAGTATCCGTGATATCTCTGCTGATAAATTCAAGAAAGTTTTGATGATAAATACAGTTGGACCCGCGTTAATTGGTAAATATTTTATTCCTTTTCTAAATAAAGATAATAAAAATGTTTTTGCTTTTCTAAGTGCTCGAGTTGGAAGTATTTCAGATAATAAGATTGGTGGCTGGTACTCTTATCGTGCAAGTAAAACGGCACTTAACCAAATAGTGAAAAATTTTAGTATTGAAATTAAAAGATCAAATCCAAATTCAATCTTTATCGGATTGCAGCCAGGTACTGTAAAAAGTAATTTAAGTAAACCTTTTGAGAAGAATGTTCAGTCAGATAATCTTTTTTCGCCAGATTACAGTGCCACAAAACTGTTAGAAGTTATTGACGGTGTAACTTATGACGATTCCGGTAAATTCTATGCTTGGAACGGAGAAGAAATTCAACCATAAAAAAAACCCAGCATATAGCTGGGTTTTTCTGAATAAAAAATATTATTCTGAGTCGCTAACAGCAGCTACATAAATAGCTAAACCAAATGCAATTTTGTTGAGAAAATCTGCATAGTTATAAATTAAGTTTGCATTAGCCATGTCTGGATTACTACCAACACCTAACCAATATCCGATAGGATAAATAGCCCAACCAAAAGTAACAATCAGTCTAATTGTACTGAAAGCACTTTGGGCCGCAGCATTTCCACTAGAAGCATTGAGCTTACCAGCTTCACCCATGAATATCTCATAGATAATGTAGAACCAAGCAAGTAGAGCAAGAACACCTGCAATATTTGCGTCCATTCCACCAGTTTCTCCGATGAAACCAAAAACAAGCATTACTAATGATGCTACAAGTAGTTTCCAGAAAAGACTTGATGTCACATTAGTACATACTTTAAGTATTAAGTAGAACTCAATAATTTGAAGTGGTACTGTGATTAACCAGTCTATATACCTATAAACAGTTGGTGAAGTTCCTGTATCGGCCCAAACACCTCTCATGTATAGATAATGCCAAAATGCCACACCAGTAACTAGACCAGCAACTGATAATGAAGTTTTCCATTTGCCGTGTACTCTATCTCTCTCAACAAAGAAGAAAACAGTAGCAGCAAGCATAGCGGCTGTTACAATCCAAAATGACACTCCTGTCATATCGCTAGTGCTGAGATCTGCAGCAAAAGCTGGAAGCGCAACCACGCCTGCGAGTGTTAATAAAAATTTCATATATAACTCCTTATATAAGTAGTGAAGCAATAATTTACTCCCCCCATTTCATATGAACTATATATGATACAAAAATCTAAAAAATCTATCAAATTTAAGCCTTTTTTTTAAAATTAAATTTTTTTAGAATAATTTTGATTAAATTCTATAGTTTAGTATTATGAATTTTATGAAAGTTGCTATATATCCAGGTTCTTTTGATCCAATAACATTTGGACATATGGATATTATAGATAGGGCATCAGGTTTATTTGATAAAATTATCATTGCAATTGCAAAAAGCGAAACAAAAAATCCATTATTTTCATTAGAAGATAGAATAAAACTTGCTAATACTATCTATAAAGATAACGATAAGGTTGATGTGATTGGATTTCCAAGACAATTAACTGTTGATGTTGCTAAAGAACATGATGCATGCGCAATAATAAGAGGTCTAAGAGCTGTTTCAGATTTTGAGTACGAATTTCAATTAGCAACAATGAATCGGTCATTAGCTCCTGATATTGAAAGTATATTTTTAACACCAAAAGAGAGTTTAATATATGTTTCATCAAGCTTAATAAAAGAAATTTGTGACCTCAAAGGAGATATTTCTAAATTTGTTCATCCTAGTGTTGAGCAAGCTTTAAAAGCAAAACTTGATTCCTAGTTTTGACAAATATCACAAAAGAATGAAGCTCTTTGTCCAATAGTTACTTTTTTTATTTTTGATTTACAATTTTTGCAATTCTCATCTTCACGATCATAAACGTTTAAATTTAAATTAAAGTAACCCTCACTTCCATCAGCAGAATAAAAATCTTTTAGTGTTGTTCCACCCTTACGAATTGCATATTTTAGGACTCTTTTAATAGCATTTGTTAGATGATTACACTCTTTTAGTGAAATTGTTTTTGAAAGCCTGTTAGGCTTAATTTTTGAAAGAAAAAGGCTTTCTGAAGCATAAATATTTCCAACCCCAACTACAACTTTTTGTTCCATTATTAACTTTTTTATAGATATATTCTTTATTCTACAAATCTCAAAAAGATAATCTTTATTGAAATCTCTCGATAATGGCTCAACACCAAGATTCTCTATTAACCTATGATTTTTGAAGCTTTTAGTAAAATGAATAGATCCAAATCTTCTAGTATCATTAAAAATAATTTTTTCTTTATCAAAGATAAGTTCAATATGATCATGCTTCTTAAAAAAGTTGTTTTCTATGCTCTGTATTCTTAATTTTCCGGACATACCTAAATGAATCATTAGCGATGAGTCATTAAAGTGAATAAGTATGTACTTAGCTCTTCGAGTAATCTCTTTTATAAGTTTGTTTTTTGAAAGTTGACTAATATTTTTATCAACCTTCCAACGCAGGTTTGCATTGTGAACAATAATTTCTTTTAGCGTTTTATTTTGAAATTTGCTTATTGCTCTTACGGTTGTTTCAACCTCAGGCAATTCTGGCATGTCTTATTTAAGTAAATTATTAATATCTACAATATCACTAGGACTTATTGTTCCAGCAGCAAGTGCTAGTCTCAAGTTTGCAAGGATATAGTCGTATTTTGCATTAGCGAGATTTTTTTCAGCGCTATATAAGTTTTTTTCTGCCTGAAGTAGGTCCACAATATTCCTAGTTCCAACTTTGTATCCCACCTGAGTTGCCTCTAGAGCACTTGTTGCAGAAACCACTGCTTGTTCTTGAGCTTCTACATTTGCAACCAAGGTGACTACGTTTGAGAACTGAGATCTTACTTCTTGAATAACTCTCCTTTCAGTGAAGAGAGTATTTTCATCAGCTTCATTATATTGAGAGTATGCTTGCTTTCTTCTTGAACTTACAGCTCCACCTTGAAAGATTGGTACACTCAATTGAATTGCATAATTTCTTCTCCCAGTCACGGCAGGTACGGGAATTCCTTGACCATTAATCTCGAATCCTTCGAAGTTAAATTGATTAGTTTCAGATTCTGATCCAGAACCAACTATATCTATTTTTGGAAGATGATTAGAAGCAGCACTTCTAGCATTGCTTTTGGCTGCATCTTTTCTTAAATAAGCTGCCTTTAGTTGATAGTTATTTTCTAATGCTGTTTTAACCCACTCTTCTTTAGAATTTGGAAATGGGGATGAAACGCTAAGACCTTGACCCAACTCATCAAGGGAAAAGATTTCCCTACCAATTAGCGCATTTAAAGCTTCTCTTGCAGAAAATAAATTACCTTCACTGTTAATCCTAGAAGCTTTACTTAGATCAAATGCTAATTGTGCTTCTTGAACACCAGTGATTGCTGATAGACCTACCTCAAATCTTTGTTGAGCTTGATCAAGTTGTTTTTTTATTGCTTTTTCTTCTGAAATCGCAGCATTCAAATTATCTATAGATCTCAAAACCCCAAAATATAACTCAGCTGTTCTTAACAATAGATTTTGTTGTTGATATGCAAAATCTGCTTCTGCAGCATTTGTTAAAGATTTTGATCTTTTAAAATTAAACCATGTATCAAGTCTAAAAAGTGGTTGCGATACTCTGGCAGATTTAGAAAACGAGTTATATTCCTGTTGAAGAACATCATTTTGATAATATTCATTCCAGTTTGTTGAGCCACTTAAGGTTATGCTTGGTAAAAGCGCTGCTCTTCCTTGGACGACTATTTGTTTGTCTGCTAGATATGAGTATTCAGCTGCCTTGTATGTTGGATCGTTTTCTAGAGCCTCGTTATATATTTCTAAGATATTTTCAGAATTAATATTAGAACTTATTATGAAAATAAAAATAAACTTTAATCGTTTCAAATGCAGCATAGTTTCATTTTAACCCATTTAATTAATGTGTGCAGTGTAAACATTATTAAAATAATTACAATAGTT
>SHBF01000037.1 GCA_004212975.1 SAR86 cluster bacterium | reverse complement strand
ATCCTCTTCCGTAATAATGGTGAAGTTAGTTTCTTGAGCCTCTGTAGCAATTAAAATCGGGCAAATAATTTGATTATGACTACCTTCATGAAAATTCTTTAGATCCAAGGTGTAATCCACTAATTGTGTAATTGAGTTAGCATCATAAGTATCAGAACCTACCTTGAATTCAATTATAAAAATAATATTTTCTATAACTAATAGAACATCAACTCTTTTACCCATTCTGGGTATGACATATTCAAAATCGATGTGGCCATCAATATCTACTAAGGAACTCTGCATAACAGAAATTTCACCTTGCCAGGCATAAGTAGTTTTTGGAGTAATACTAAATATGTTTTCAGATGAAGTGAGCGTTCCTAATATATCACTTTCACGGGTTGAGATGAAATTCTCTATTGTTGATGAAAAATAACTTCTTTTCATGAAAGCAGCAGAGCTAATCGTTTTTTCATAAATGCTTATCCATTAACTTGTAACATTATCACCATCTTATTAAATATACTTAAATATTTTTTATTCCTTAAATTATTCTAAATCTATTGAATATTTTTTTAGAATATTTAAGTCAATTACTTTTAATGCTTTTTTATTGGTTCTCTTTAGATAAATCTTTGGTGCAAATCCACATTCATAAGCTTCTTTCCATCTTTCAGCACAAAGACACCAAGAATCCCCTTCTTTTAAACCAGGAAAATTGAATTCAGGTCTTGGAGTTGATAAGTCATTCCCGCGACTTTTAGAGAAATCTAAAAATTCATCTGTTATTTGGGCGCACACAACATGAAGACCTCTATCAAGCTCATCAGTGTGACAAAATCCATCTCTAAAATAACCAGTAATAGGATTTGAACAACATTCTTCAATTACTTCGTCAAAAATATTAATTTGTTTCATTTTTATCTAATTCTTTTTTATATTTTTCATAATCTTCCCAATCATGAGGCGTGCCAACATTCTGAATACCTTTTACTGCTCTATACAAACTTTTAGATCTCAACGATGTTGAATCCTCCTCTTTTCCAAAAATTTTATTCCAGCCATGTTCAAAAAATTTAAAGAAATTTTTTTTATTTTCCATTTTTACTCTTTTTCAAAGTCACAGGTCATTTTTGCAACAACCTCTCCCTCAACTTTCAAATTAACTTTTGCTCTTCCTTCCATTGTCCCTGTCACGGTACATTGTTCGATGCTCTCTTCTACAATCAAACGAACAATTTCTTTTAACTCATTAATTGATAGGTCACTTACTTTTCTTTCATCAGTTTCTTCTGTCGCAAATATAAATACTGGTATTAAAAAAATTATAGGTAATAGTGATTTCATAAAAGTCCTCGATAAAAAATTAAACTGTATAATTATTATAAATTATATATTTTTTTAAAATCAAAAATGAATGAGTCGAAAATATTATTTAATGAAAAATGCTCTTTATGTAATTTTGAAATAAAACATTACAAAAAAAGATCAGATTTAAACTTTGTTAATTGCAGTGAGATGGGAGATAAGTATCTTAAAAAACTCCATGTTAGATTTGAAAATGGAACAGAAATATCTGGAGTTGATGCCTTTGTCTATGTTTGGGAGAGAACTAAAGGTTATGCGTGGATTGCAAAAATAATAAAATTGCCAGTGATATACACGCTATCTAAAATTGGTTACGCAGTAGTAGCATTTATATTATTCTATAAATATAAACTACTATCTAAATGAGAATGATAATCATTGTGATTATCATTAAAAAAATACCTTATATCAATACTTTACAATATATATAATAGTATTATACTTTGCGTAATTTAACAAATATTAGGAGAAAAATTGTAATGGAAAATAACGAGATAAATACTAAAGAGGTTTGTGACATTTTAAATGAAATAATGGAATATGAACTTGCAGGTGTTGTTAGGTATACCCACTCTTCGATGATGGTAAGTGGACCCTATAGATTACCAATCGTTACATTTCTTAAAGAACAAGCTGAGGAATCTCTCTTACATGCTCAACTTGCTGGAGAAAAAATTGCTGGTCTAGATGGGCATCCTAGTCAAAAGATTGCAAAGATTGAAGAAACAAATAGACATACTATTAAAGATATTTTGGAAGAAAGTTTGGAACATGAACTTTTTGCATTAAGTCTTTACAAAAAACTTTTAAATTGTGTTGAAAATAAATCTGTATATTTAGAAGAATATGCTAGAGCACAAATCGGAGAAGAGGAACAACATTCATTAGAATTAAAGATAATGCTAAAAGATTTTAGTTAGCTTTTTTAAAATATCTCTCGTGGTGTGCTTCTGATAAATCTAGAAGTTCTTTGTTAATAATATCTCTTATAGTTTTTGGGTCAAAGTATTCCAAACTTTCTATCCCAAATCTTTCAAGTTCAATTGCCTGCGATCCAGTTGCACGAAATAAATCAAAGATCCAGGTCAAGGGATCCAAAGAATGATTAAAATTAATTCCCATTTGATCAAGATTGTTTGAAAATAATTCTTTATCTGTAATCTTAAATCTATGTTTTAAAATTTTAATTTTAAATTCTTCTAAACGATTGTTTACGATTTCTCTTTCTTCTTCTGTATATTTTGTCCAACTAACAATCTCATGGGCAAAACGCTTGCATCCTTTACAAACTTCGTCGCCAAAAGTTGTAGAGCATATACCTAAGCAAGGTGTTGAAGATCGTTTTTTTTGTAATTTTGGCATATTGCAAAATAATAACCGATTTTTAAATAAAATTACCTTATATTTCATCTAATTAGTGGCTATCTTTAGCTATAAGAGTAAAATATGCCCATCGGAGACCAGACGATGTTAGAAAATTATAAAAAACACGTTGCAGAGAGGGCAGATCAAAACATACCGCCCTTGCCTCTTGATGCTGATCAAACTTCTGAGCTTATAGAATTACTAAAAAAAGATCATCAAGAATCAGATTTCTTATTAAATCTATTAAAAGAAAGAGTTCCGGCTGGTGTTGATCAAGCTGCGTACGTAAAAGCTGCATTTTTAGCTGATATAACTACTGGCAAAGCTTCTAGCCCATATATTACCAAAATAGACGCTGTGAAAATTCTTGGAACCATGCTCGGTGGATATAATATTCAACCGCTTATTGAGTGTCTAAAAGATAATGAATTAGCTGAAGCAGCCGCACATGTTCTAAGCAGAACTTTATTAATTTTTGACGCATTTAATGAAATATTTGAACTATCAAAAACAAATGAACATGCAAAGAAAGTTGTTGAAGAATGGGCTAATGCAACTTGGTTCACTGAAAAAACAGATATAGAAGAGCAAATAAAACTTACAGTTTATAAAGTTACTGGAGAGATAAATACTGATGATTTGTCTCCTGCACCAGATGCTTGGTCTAGACCAGACATCCCTTTTCATGCATTGGCTATGTTTAAAATGCCAAGAACAGGTCTTGATGACCCGCTTGGCACAATTGAAAAATTGAAAGAGAAAGGGAATCCTTTAGTTTTTGTTGGAGACGTGGTTGGTACAGGATCTTCTAGAAAATCTGCCACAAATTCTGTTTTATGGCATATGGGAGATGAGATACCTTGTATTCCCAATAAAAAAGAAGGTGGTTATTGTTTTGGTGGGAAAATTGCTCCAATATTTTTTAATACACTCGAAGATTCAGGCGCATTTCCAATTGAGATGGATGTTTCAAAAATGTTAATGGGTCAGGAAATTATTTTAGAGCCACTTAATGGAAGAGTTTTAGATGCCAATACCAAAGAAGTAATTTCTGAATTTGAGCTTAAGACTGATGTACTTTTGGATGAGGTTAGAGCGAACGGAAGAATTCCATTAATTATTGGTAGACAGCTTACAGATAAAAGTAGAGAAGCTTTAGGTTTAGATACATCAACAGTCTTCAGACGACCTGATGCTAAAGATAAGAGTAAAGCAGGTTTTACTCTTGCACAAAAGATGGTTGGAAAAGCTTGTGGAGTTGATGGAGTAAGACCAGGAACATACTGTGAGCCTAGAATGACAACTGTTGGATCACAAGATACAACTGGTCCTATGACGAGAGATGAACTTAAAGAATTGGCATGCCTTGGTTTTTCAGCAGACCTTGTCATGCAATCATTTTGCCATACTGCAGCATATCCAAAGCCAGTTGATATTGAAACTCAACACAGCTTACCAGACTTTATTATGAATCGTGGCGGTGTATCACTAAGGCCTGGAGATGGAATCATTCACTCTTGGATGAACAGAATGCTTCTTCCAGATACCGTAGGTACTGGTGGTGATAGTCATACAAGATTTCCTATAGGGATAAGCTTTCCTGCAGGATCTGGTTTAGTTGCATTTGCTGCAACGCTGGGTGTAATGCCTTTAGATATGCCAGAGTCAGTGTTGGTAAGATTTAAAGGAGATATGCAACCAGGGATAACTCTTAGAGATTTAGTTAATGCTATTCCATATGCAGCTCTTCAAAGAGGATTACTAACGATAGATAAGGATGGAAAAAAGAATGTCTTTTCTGGCAGGTGTCTTGAAATTGAAGGCCTGCCTAACATGAAGGTTGAACAAGCTTTTGAACTTTCTGATGCTTCTGCTGAAAGATCAGCATCAGGTTGCACAGTTAAGCTTAATAAAGAACCGATTATAGAATATCTTCAATCAAACATTGTTATGTTGAGATGGATGATTGCAAGTGGCTACGGAGATGCAAAGACGCTTGAAAGAAGAGCTCAATCAATGGAAGAGTGGATTCTTAATCCACAACTACTAGAAGCAGATAAAGACGCTGAATATGCTGAGATAATTGAAATTGATCTAAACGAAATCAAAGAACCTCTTCTTGCATGTCCTAATGATCCAGATGATATAAAACCTCTATCAGATGTTGCAAATACAAAAATCCAAGAAGTTTTTATTGGATCATGCATGACAAATATTGGTCATTTTAGAGCAGCTGGTACGCTTCTTGAGAAATATAAAAATCTTAAGGCAAGACTGTGGGTGGTGCCACCAACAAAGATGGACGAGAAACAACTTATCGAGGAAGGTATATACAATATCTTCGGAGTATCTGGTGCAAGGACCGAGGTACCGGGATGTTCATTGTGCATGGGGAATCAGGCTAGAGTTTTAGCAAACTCAACTGTTGTTTCAACCTCAACAAGGAATTTTCCGAACAGACTTGGCGATGGAGCTAATGTTTTCTTAGCATCAGCGGAACTATCTGCTATATGTTCAGTTCTTGGAAAAATTCCAACTATTGAGCAGTATCATCAGTATATGAGTGATATCAATCCATTGTCAGATCAAATTTATAGGTATTTAAACTTTAATGAAATTGATACTTATGTTGAAAGTGCAAACAATGCTGAGATACCTGCAATTAATATAGTAAATCCTGGTTAGCTCTTAGCTTTAGATTTTTCCCTTTGCATTTTAAGTTCGTCTTTTCTAGAAATTTCTAATTCTTCAAGATAATTTTCAACTAGAGGAGTGAAGTATTCACCGGTAAAAATTGAAGTTTCAAATTCACTTATTTCTGGATTACCCTCCCTTACAGAATCTATTAAATCTTCTAGTGTTTGATAGATTAACCAATCTGCATTAATTTCAGAGGCGACTTCATCATTTGATTTATTTGATGCTATTAGCTCAGCTGTTGCAGGCATATCAATTCCATATAAGTTTTGATACTTTATTGCAGGAGCAGCGGATGCAAAATAAACTTTTTTAGCCCCAGCCTCTCTGGCCATTTCTATAATTTTTTTACTAGTTGTTCCCCTTACAATTGAGTCATCAACAAGTAATACGTTTTTTCCTTCAAATTCTAAATCAAGAATATTTAACTTTCTTCTTACCGATTTCTTCCTCTCTTCTTGATAGGGCATAATAAAAGTTCTTCCAATATATCTATTCTTTACAAAGCCTTCTCTATAGGGCACATTCAAGTCAACAGCTAATTGATGTGCAGCAGTTACTGAGCTATCTGGAATTGGTATCACAACATCGATATCATGATCAGGTCTAGTTCTCTTGATTTGCCCAGCAAGCTTTGTTCCCATTCTCATTCTTGCTTTATAGACTGAAATTTGATCAATCTTTGAATCTGGTCTTGAAAAATAAACATATTCAAATATACATGGTCGCTTCTGAGGATTTTCAGCACATTGTTGAGAAAATAATTTTCCACTTTTATCAATAAATATAGCTTCACCAGGATCTATATCTCTAAGCTTTTCAAAACCAAGAGGTGTAAAGAGAGCATCTTCAGAAGAAACAATGTATTCCTCTCTTTCTTTTCCTTTTCTTACTCCTATAGATAAAGGTCTTATTCCGTTATTGTCTCGAAAAGCAACCAAACCGTATCCATTTATAAGAGCAATAACTGCATATGCTCCATCACATCTTATGTGAGTTTTAGTTACTGCCTTAAAAATATTTTTTTCTGATGGATATATCTCTCTTTGCTTGCCAAGTTCATGAGCAAATATATTTAATAAAACCTCCGAGTCACTGTCCGTCCTGAGATGTCTCATTTCTGCATGAAATAATTGAGTTCCTAACTGCTTTGAATTAGTCAAATTCCCATTATGTGCAAGACTAATGCCGTATGGTGAATTTACATACATAGGTTGCGCAAATTCTTTACCAGCACCACCGGCTGTTGGATATCTAACGTGTCCAATACCATAATTTCCAGCAAGTTTGTCCATATGCCTTTGCTGAAAAACATCGCGAACATATCCCATTGATTTTCTAGAGTTTAATTGATCATCACTATTGCAAACAGATATGCCAGCAGCATCTTGACCTCTATGCTGAAGCATCAAAAGAGAATCATAGATTTCAGCAGCTACGTTTGTTTCAGCCGAAATCCCAACTATTCCACACATTAAGAGTCCCCATCTTTAGTGTCTTCATTAA
>SHBF01000036.1 GCA_004212975.1 SAR86 cluster bacterium | reverse complement strand
ATTTATGATTAAACTTTGTTTGCCAGATTTGTCCTCTTCAATAGAGGTATTAGACCTAATATGAATTATTCCTCTGCCTGTTTTATAAGCCTCATATATTGCAGCTTTTCCGTCTATAGTTCCACCTGTTGGAAAGTCTGGACCAGAAATATCCTTGATCAATTCATCAATTGAGATTTTTGGATTATTGATTAAATTGATACATCCATTTAAAACTTCGTTTAAATTATGTGGAGGAATATTTGTTGCCATGCCAACTGCAATTCCAGAAGAGCCGTTTACAAGTAAATTTGGAATTTTTGTTGGTAGGACGTCTGGAATATCTTCACTACCATCATAATTTGGTGAAAAAGAAACAGTCTCTTTTTCTATATCACCTAACATTTGATCTGTAATTTTAGACATTCTTACTTCTGTATAACGCATTGCGGCAGGAGGATCGCCATCAATTGATCCAAAATTTCCTTGACCCTCAACTATCGGATATCTCATTGAAAAATCTTGAGCCATTCTGACCATTGCATCGTAAACAGCAGAGTCTCCATGTGGATGATATTTTCCAATGACATCTCCAACAACTCTTGCAGATTTTTTATAAGGTCTATTATAGAAATTCTTAAGATCATACATTGCGTATAAAATTCTTCTATGGACTGGTTTTAAGCCATCTCTTATGTCGGGAAGAGCCCTTCCATGAATAACGCTTAAAGCATAACTTAAGTATGATTGCTTAAGTTCATCTTCAATATTTACAGATATAATTTCTTTAGCGAAATCATTCATTTTATAGCTCGGAAAACCCTTGTTTTATGCACAAATTTTATAACCCTATAGGGTAATATTTTAACATATTTATAAGTGAAATTACTCTTTAAATTCAGTAACCAAGCCACCAATTGACTCCTTTGCGTCACCAAATAACATTCTGGTATTTTCTTTGAAAAACAAAGGATTTTGCACACCTGCAAAACCAGATGACATTGATCTTTTTAGAACAAAAATTGTCCTTGCATTATGAACCTCGATTATAGGCATTCCGTAAATTGGACTTCCTGGTTCTTCTGTTGCAGATGGATTTACTACGTCATTTGCTCCAATTACTACAGCAACATCAACAGTATCCATAGATGGATTTACATCTTCTGGTTCAACTAAAACATCATAAGGTACGTTTGCTTCTGCAAGCAAAACATTCATATGACCTGGCATTCTTCCAGCAACCGGATGAATTCCATATCTTACTTCAGTACCATTTGCCTCAAGAAGCTCTCCTAGTTCTCTGACAACATGTTGAGCTTGCGCGACTGCCATACCATATCCTGGAATTACTAGAACAGAGCTCGCATTCTCTAGAATTAAATATGCATCTGATACATTTATTGGTTTGACCTCACCAGTTTCTTCAGATTTTGAAGCAGAAGCTGATGAAGCGTAGCCAACAAATAAAATGTTGCCAATTGAGCGATTCATAGCCTTAGCCATGATGATAGTTAAAATTAAACCACTAGCTCCAACCAAAGATCCAGCAACAATAAGAACATTATTTAATAGTAACAATCCTGCAAATGCTGCAGCAATCCCTGAGAATGAGTTTAATAATGAAATGACTACTGGCATATCACCGCCACCAATTGGAATTACGAATCCCACACCGCCTAGCAATGTAAAAATCAGTAAAATTGTGTAGAAATCAAAGCCTGGACTGAAAATCTTTGTTATAAAAATTGAGTATAACAAATATATAATTGAAATATAGAATAAAGTTGTAAACAACTTTGTAATTATCGAGGACTTTTCGACCTTTAGTGTCTCTGATAATTTGCCATAGGCAATAACACTTCCAGAGAATGTTACGCCTCCAATGTAAGTTGTAATCATTACCAATAAATATTGAAAGTTATTTGATGGTATTGAATTAAATTCAGACCATGCAATAAAGAATGTTGCCAAACCTCCAAATCCATTAAATAGCGCTACCATCTCAGGGATTGAAGTCATTTTTACTTTTAGTGCAATAAGTGAACCTATAATTGCACCAATTCCGATCCCAACAAAAACTAAAATAGGATTTATTACATTAATGAATGTGACAGAAACAGCTATGAACATTGCTAGTGCCGATAAGAAATTGCCTCTTACGGCAGTATCTTCTTTCCCAAGCATCTTGATGCCTGAAATAAATAATATAGACGAAAATATATAAATAATATTTTGGATAGAAGATATGTTTTCAAAAAAGCTCATTGTTATTTCTTCTTAAACATTTTTAACATTCTGTTTGTAACAAGATAGCCACCAAAAACGTTAATTGATGCAAACATTACTGCAAGGAAAGCTAAGACTTGTTGAAGTTGAGTATCGGAACCAAGAACTAGAGCTCCAACTAAAGCAATTCCTGAGATTGCATTAGCACCTGACATAAGAGGTGTATGCAAGGTACTTGGAACTTTAGAGATGAGCTCTAATCCAAGATAAATTGAAAGAATTAGAACAAATCCTAAGAGAATATATATTTCCATTATTTCTTAAACCTCTCATTTTTAATTTCGCCATTGTGAACTAAAACACTACTTGAAATAATTTCATCATTAAAGTCAAAGCTAATGCTTAGATTTTCTTTATCAAAAAAATCTGAAATCCAATTATTGTAATTATTTGAGAGTGCTAAAGAAGCATGATTAGATACTTTTGAAGCTAAATTTGATATACCAATAATCTTAACTCCATTTCTTTCTACAACTTTATCTACTTCAGACCCTTCGACATTGCCACCTGATTCTACTGCCATGTCAAAAATAACACTTCCAGGCATCATTCTATCAATTGTTTTATTATCAATTAACAAAGGTGCCGGCCTTCCAAATAACTGTGCTGTGGTTATAACAATATCAGATCTCTCACACACTTTTGACTGAAGTTCTTTTTGTTTTTTTATTTGTTCTTCTGAAAGTTCTTTAGCATATCCTTGATCAGTTTCTCCTGTTTCTCCTAAATCAATTTTTACAAACTTCGCTCCAAGAGAATTTACTTGTTCCTCAACAACATCTCTTGTATCAAATGCTTCAACTCTAGCTCCCAATCTTTTTGCAGTTGCAATAGCTTGAAGACCAGCAACTCCAACACCTATAACAAATACCTTTGCAGGTTTAAGAGTACCAGCTGCTGTCATCATCATTGGTAACGCTGTTGGTAAATGTTTTGCGGATTCAATAACAGCAACATAACCAGCAAGGTTTGCTTGAGAGCTTAAAACATCCATCTTTTGAGCTCTAGTTATTCTGGGAATAAATTCCATACTAACTAAATTAATTTTTAAGTTAGAGCATGATTCAATTAATAATTGATTACTGAACGGATTTATCATGCCCAGTAAAGTTGAATTTGGTTTAATTAATTTTAGTTCATCATTTCCTAATGATTGATTGGTAATTATTAAATCGCCCTTTTTAAGACACTCTTCTCGTGAAGATTTCTTTAGTCCACTTTGTTCAAAGATTTTATCGCTAACATTAATACCTCTTCCAATATTTTCTTCAAAAAATACATCTGCACCAAGATTTAACAAAGTACTGATAGTATCTATATGTATTGGTGATCTTGAATCAGTACTAACGGAAGACTTTAAAGCTGAAATAATCAAAATATGTGTATAAATAATTTTATAGTGAAGTTAATCTTATCAGTTCTAATAGGTCAATTGAATCAATTATCTTATTTTTGTGAGCCTGTCAGATAAATTATCTTGTAGTAAAGCTACATATTAATATTTTATTTATACTTAATTAAATTTTTAAGAGTTAAAATATGCGAATGACTAACATTGATCAACAAGAAGTTAAAAAGTTCTCTGATATTGCAGAACAATGGTGGAATAAAGATGGTGATTTCAAACCTTTGCATGTGATAAATCCTTTGAGAGCTAATTACATAAAAGGAAAAATTGATTTAAAAGATAAAAAAGTATTAGATGTAGGATGTGGTGGAGGACTTCTATGTGAGTCTTTGTATGATTTTGGTGCTAAAGTTACTGGCATTGATGCAGCAGGTCCTGGAATCGAAGTAGCAAAAATACATGCACAAAAAAATAATAAAAATATCAAATATTTTGAAAAAACTGCTGAGCAATTAAATACAGAATATACTGAATATTATGATGTCGTAACTTGTTTGGAGGTTCTTGAACATGTTCCTAATCCAAAGTCACTTATAAAAACATGCGTTCAATTACTTAAGCCAGGCGGCTTGTTATTTCTATCAACAATCAACAAAAATCCGAGATCATGGATTACTGCAATAGTGGGCGCCGAATATATATTCAATTTACTCCCAAAAGGCACTCATGAATTTGATAAATTTATAAAACCATCTTCATTAGCTAAATATGTAAGAGATGCTGAAGCTGAATTACTTGAAACAAAAGGAATGTTCTACAACCCTCTTACACATAAAGCAAACCTGAATGATGATTTAGGTGTTAATTATCTAATGTATGCAAGAAAATCATAAAACAGATCTTATTTTATTTGATCTAGATGGGACTCTAATAGATACGGCACCTGATTTTCATACTTCATTAAATACCATGCTAAAAAAATATAATATGAATGAAGTCAGTGAATCTGATATTCGGCCTCATATTTCTGAAGGAACATCAAAACTGATTAAAAAATTTTTTGCCATAGATGAAGATGATTCTAAATTTGAACCATTAAAGTCAGAATTTCTTTGTGAATACAATATGAATAAAACAAAATGCTGTAAGCTTTTTGATGGTATGACATCATTAATTAATTTTATGGACAAAAATAATATTAAATACGGAGTCGTTACTAATAAATTTTTTAAATTTGCAAGTCCTATAATTGATTCATTCTCAGAATTAAAAAATATCAAAGTAATAGTTTGTCCTGATCATGTAAAAATATCTAAGCCTGATCCTGAGGGTATTTTGTTAGCTTGTAAAAAACTTGATATCAATCCATTAAATACAATTTATTTAGGTGATCATATTAATGATTTAAAAGCTGGATTAAGCGCGGGGGTCAGAGTCTTAGGGTGTCTTTATGGATATTCTCTAGATGAAAATAATCTTAATAAACTTAATTATCCATACATAAGAGATATTTCAGAAATTTACTCACATATAAATATTTAACTACTAAGAATGACAAAAGATTTTTTATTGAATAAAAATATTCTTATTACGGGTGCAACAAGTGGTATTGGCAAATCACTTACAAAATATCTTAGCGGGCACGGAGCAAATATCCTAATGCTCTCAAAAGATGAGTCTAAGCTTGATGTTTTATATGATGAAATTTTAAAAAAATACAATACTGTTCCGTGTATATTTAAATGTGATTTGCAGAAACTTAACGAAGATAGTGCTATAGAAATAAATAAAATTATTAATGAAAATTACTCGGGTATAGATGCAGTAATCTTCAATGCTGCAGCTCTTGACAAGATGTCAGATATTGAAAGTTACGATTTAGCTACATGGGAGAAAATTTTAAAAATAAACTTAACAAGTATTTTCCTCATAGCAAAAAATTTAATACCTATGCTTAAAGAATCCTCAAATCCAAGAATAATATTTACTACTTCGAGCGTTGGTAAAAAGGGAAAGGCCTTTTGGGGTGCTTATTCTGTTTCTAAAGCAGGTTTGAATGCTTTATCAGAAATAATTGCTGATGAGGTTGAATCAGTATCGAATATAAAAGTTTTTAACTTTGATCCAAAGGCTACCAGAACTAAAATGAGATCTCTCGCATATCCTGCTGAAAATCCTAACACCATTAAAGAGCCGCTAAAGCTTATGGATTATTATTTATGGATGCTTTCAGAGGATAGCTCTTCTACAAATGAAATCCATATCGAATATAGAAGTGATAAGTTCAGATAGTAACATTTTCATCTTCTAGCACTCTCCATAAAAAAAGACACATATAACTTCTATAAGGCCTAAAACTTTCATAAAAAGACTCTTTATAGGAATCAATTTTAAACATCTTTAGGTGTGCATTTCTTAGACCTAAATCTAAAATAGAAAAAACATCTGGATCACCAATAAAAAATATCCTAGACATTTCAATTGACCATGGTCCAATACCTTTAATTTGAATTAAGAAATCAAAATACTCTGCTGCACTCATTTTATTAAGTTCTTTTTTAGAGATATTTATAAGATCTTTATTAAAAATAATTCCATTTAGATATTCAATTTTTTGCCTTGATAAACCAGCATCTCTAAACTTTTGGTTAAGTTTTATATTTTCCTTTTTATACTTATTTTCTTTAAGGATTTTATCTGTCCTTTTCCATATTGCCGCCGCTGATTGAACAGAAAGCTGTTGACCAATAATTATTTTTGATAAATGGCTTACAAAATCCATCTTAGACACTTTGATTCTTAAAGGGCCAACTTTCTTAATATGATTTGCAAGTTGGATAAAGCCTTTTTCAATAGCTTTGTCATATAAAAATTTGTGTGCAAGTTTATATTCCATAGTTATTTATTGAATATATTTCTTTGCTAGATAATTCTATATAGCACCCTTTTTTTAATGAAGAAGGCAAAAAAATAGGCCCAAATCTTGTTCTTTTTAACCTGCTTATCTCTAACCCAACAGCATTAAATATTTTTCTTACTTCTCTGTTTTTTCCAGACATAAGACAAACAGAAAACCATTGATTAGATGATTGCTTTTCTCCTTCTACAATATCTGTAAATCTATAAATATCATCGTCAATCTTAATTCCTGAGAGCATTTTTTCTTTCTTTTCTTTTGTAAAATCTCCTCTAGCCCTTACCAAATACTCTCTGTCAATACTTGATGAAGGATGCATGCAATAATTAGCGAATGTCCCATCATTTGTAAAAAGCATCAAACCTGACGAATTTATGTCTAACCTTCCAATTGAAATCCATCTGGTTTTTGATTTACCTTCAGGCAAAAAATCAAAAACTATTGGTATGTTTTTTTCTTTTTTGTTTGAGGACAAAACCCCCTCTGGTTTATTTAGCATTAATAATCTTATTTCTGAAT
>SHBF01000035.1 GCA_004212975.1 SAR86 cluster bacterium | reverse complement strand
TAATTTAATGTCAAAATCACCGTCAATGACATCTCTTGATTTCTTAATATATGACTGAACTTCTTTTTCACTAAAAAGATTCTTTTCTTTATCAAGCTTCTCAATTATTGCCTCAAAATACCTTTCATTGAAATTATCTTTATCAATTTCTTTAATGAAATGTTCATTGTTAAGTTTCTTAAAAATCTCTTGGCTAAGCTCTTTTTTAGAATCACTAAGTTCAATACTTATATATTCCTCAGCAATGACAAAAGAACATAATAATAAAATACAAAGTCTAAAATTGATCATAATATTTATAAGCTTTGAGACTTGGCTGCTTCTTCTCTAATTATTTCTGGAGACCCAAGCATTTGTCTATTAACACCAATTCTTTTGAACCAGTAATGTAATCCAAGCAAATCTGTAAATCCCATTCCTCCATGAACTTCTGTTGCTTTTTTTGAAATCATCTTTGAGATATCTGCAATATGAGATTTTGCATGACAAGCCATAATTTTCTTATTTTTTTCTCCACTATCAAAAGAATGTGCAGCATGCCAAAGAATTGAATAGCATGGCTCGAGCTCTGCAGCCATCTCAGCACACATATGTTTTACTGCCTGAAATGATCCTATAGCTCTATTAAATTGTTTTCTTTCTCTTGAATAATCAATAGCTTTATCTAACATAGCTTTTGATGCTCCCAATGAGTCAGCAGCGATTACTATCCTGCCTGCATCAATTGCATTATCAACTGCTTCTTTTGAACTTGAAGTATTTTCTAAAATATCAATATCAGTATTTTTAAAAATTATTTCTTTGAATACTCTAGTTTTATCAACGGTAATCAAATCCACAACTTCAATTCCAGTTGATTCCAGGGAAATAATACCTATTTGACCATCTTTATCGCATACCATTATATGTGTTGCATAATCAAAATCCATAACAAAAAAAGTTTTGCCATTTACTTTATTTTTTAAAAAGCTAAGCTCTGATTCATTTCTTGATCCAAAAAATTCTGAAAAACCAATACTAAAATTAATATTGTTATTAGACATTTCATTTAAATAAAAATTTCTTTGCTTCTCATTTGCACCATATTTAATTGCTATTGGAGCCATAACATATGAGCCTGTAAAGGGTAGGGTAGCTAGACCTTCTCCAAGACTTTGTGAAACCGCAGTAGCAAACAATAAATCTAATCCTAGTCCACCATTGTCCTCAGGAATTAAAATGTTATTGATACCTAAAGTTATAATTCCTTTATGAAGATCTTCTTTGCTTGTTTTGTCATCTTCATTTGCAATCTTTCTAATTACATCTAAAGGAGCATTATCTTCAAGAAATTTTTTAACATTATCTTGAAAAAATATCTGATCTTCAGATAATCCAAAGTACATATTATGCTCCTTGTTGAACTTTTGGTTCTTTTGGCATACCAAGACCCCTTTCAGAAATAATATTTTTTTGAATTTGGCTTGTTCCCCCACCAATTATTAATCCAAGAAAATACATATATGCAATTTGCCACGATCCACCATCTCTAATGTTGGGACTATTTTCATAAAGTGTCCCGAGCTCGCCCATAATATCTATAGCGAAACCTTCAAGCTCATGCCTTAACTCTGTACCAACAAGTTTTTGTATCATGCCAGCAATCTTGACGTCTTGATTTTTATTTAATTTAGCGGATAAAACTCTAAGAGAGTTTGATTGAAAGGCAATTACTTTTCCTTGAATTTTCATAAGTTTATCTCTGTAGACTGGATTATTAATGACTTTTTCACCATTAATAGTTTCCTTTTTCATTCTATCAATAAGTGAATTTAATCTATTCATCATTGCATTTGGATCTGAGAGAGACCCTCTTTCATGACTTAATGTTGCATTTGCTACAGCCCAACCTTCACCTCGTTTACCAACAATATTATTTTCAGGAATTGTGACGTCGGTAAAAAATACTTCATTGAATCCAGCATTGAGGGTCATATCAACCAATGGCCTGATTTCAATACCTGGAGTATCCATTGGAATTAATAAATAACTTATTCCTGCATGCTTAGAGGCATCGGGCTCAGTTCTGACCAGACAAAACATCATTTGTGAATATTGAGCAGTACTAGTCCAAATTTTTTGCCCATTTATTACCCAATTTCCATCAATGAGCTCACCCTTGGTCTGGAGGCTTGCTAAATCACTTCCTGCATTGGGTTCTGAATAACCCTGACACCAAATAATTTCTCCATGCAATGTAGGTTTTATGTATTTTTGTTTTTGTTCTTCTGTTCCTAGCTCTAAAAGAGTTGGAACAAGCATATCAATTCCTTGACCACCCATTGGAGGTGGTATTTTTGATTTAGCAAACTCTTCTGCGATAATTCTACTTTTAATAATATCGCTCTCTCCACCATAACCACCATACTCTGAAGGAATTGATCTTGCGAAATAACCTTTTTCAATAAGAATTTTTTGCCAATCAGATCTAGTCATCTTAATTTCACCTGATTTAAATGAACCGGATAAAGGTACTTTTGATGAGTCTATAAAATGTATGGCTATATATTTTTTACAAAAATCTTTTACTTCTTTTGTAAAATCTTTATATTTTTTTCCAAAATTTAAGTCCATATAATTTCCTATTTAATCCCAGTTTGGTTTTCTTTTTTCAAGAAAGGCAGTTATACCTTCTTTAGCATCCATACTCTCAAAGCATTTTGCTATTTGTTCTTTTAAGTATGGAAGGGCATCATCAAAACTCTTTGAATCTTGTTTCTCATATGCCTCTAGGCCAAATTTCATTGTTTCTGGCGCTAAACTCGCAAGCTCATTAGCTAGTTTATCAACTTTTTCATTTAGTTCCTCTTTTTTTACAGATTCATTAATTAAACCCCAGTCCTCAGCTTTTTTTGAATCAATAGGTTTACCGCGCATTATAAAATCAAGGCCAGCTCTTTTAGGCATAACTCTAAATAATCCAGCCATAACCATAAATGGCCACAATCCTCTGTGAATTTCAGGTGCTGAGAAGGTTGCTTCATTAACTGCGATTGCATGAGTCGAGTTAGTTATTATCAAAAGGGCCCCAGCTAAAACTGAACCCTGAATTTTACATATAACTGGTTTGTATAAATGTCTTAAGGATAAGCTTATATCATCAGCATCATCTAATTTTGGTATATTTGACTCAGATTTACTTCTTGATAAATCTGCTCCAGCACAAAAAATATCACCCTTTGCAGAAATAATTACTACTCTTACGGATCTTTCTTGTTTAGCGTAAGCTAAAGCATAGTTAATTTCGTTCATCATTACATTATTTAAAGCATTCTTTTTTTCAGGCCTATTAAGCGTGATATTCATTATGTTATTTTTAATATCTATCTCAGTTGCTTTAAATATGAGACCATCTAAAGATAATTTTTTCATCCTATATCTCCAATAATACTTTGTGGAACTTTAACTTTTTTTGCCCTTAAATATTCACCTAAAGATTTAGCTTGTCCGTCTTTTTTATCATTTGAAGATACTCCATCTTGCAATATGTCATGAATATAAAAATTAAGAGAGTTTATATTAGCTAATTCAAATCTATCAATTTTATATTGATTTAAATCTGGGAGTAATTCCTTGAGTTTTTTTACAGTTAAAAAATCATGAAGAAAAGCAAATGAGTTCGCATTTTTGGCCCAAACGCCAAGATTAGCACAGCCACCTTTGTCACCAGATCTTGTTCCGTAAATTTCACCAAAGTAAATTTCTTTTTCATCTTCTTTTTTAATCTTTTTAATTTTTATTGGCTTTTTCTGATAATAAATATCTTCTAATTCCAATTGACTTGTTGGAATAACCTCAATTTCTTCACCATCAATATGCACTTTCTCTTTAATATGCTTACTATCCACTAAAGCGGGCCAATAAATTATTACTGGTCCACTGGATTTTACGCCGCCTTGTGCAAAAAAACCTGGAATATTTGCCAAGGCTAGTTCAATTATTTTTGCGCTAAATAGCCTGCCAACTATGTTTTGATCTTTCGATTTTACTGAAACTAAAAGGGATGCCATTGCTTCTTCGTTGCTATTTGGATTTTCTTTATCTGTTCGATGAAGCTGAATGGAAACATCATCGAATTGCTTTCTGCCGCCAACTGAATTAAATAAAGCATTTGTAAAAACCTTTGCTTTGTCTTCTATATCTAGACCCGTCAAGATAATCTCCATTCCGTTTCTAAAACCTCCTGCAAGATTAATACATACTTTATGTTTATCTGGTGGTGAACTTCCTCTGCAACCAGATACATAGACTTTATCTTTCTCCACTTCCTCAATTTTTAACGTATCAAAATGAGCTATCACATCTGGATTTACATAAGCAGGCGAATTTATTTCATATAGAAGTTGAGCTGTAACTGTTCCAGTAGAAACTAAACCTCCTGTATCAGGATGTTTTGTAACATAGAAACTACCATCATCATATATTTCAGCAATTGGATAGCCAACATTATCAAAACTTTCAACTTCTTTAAAAAAAGCATAATTTCCTCCAGTTGCTTGGCATCCACATTCAATAATATGTCCTGCCGCAAGAGCTCCTGCTAAAGCATCATAGTTGTCTCTTTTCCAATTAAATTTCCATGCCGCTGGGCCAATTACTACGGCTGCATCTGTAACTCTTGGACAGACAACAATATCAGCACCTTTGTCTAAAGCTTCTTTTATGCCCCAAGCACCAAGGTATGCATTTGCTGTTAATGGAGAGTAACCGGATTCGTCTAATTTTTTGCCTTTATCAATATTTTTAAACTCTTCTCCAGATTTTTTTAAATTGGAAATTGTTGGCATTAAATCATCGCCATCTATGTAAGCTACTTTCATATCTATTGACTGTTCTTTCAAAATTTTCTCAATCTCAATAGCCATAGACTTTGGATTTAATCCACCAGCATTACTTACAATCTTGATATTTTTTTCTTTGCATGACTTTGCGATTTGATTGATTTGTTTCAAAAAGGTTCCAACGTAGCCTTTATCTTCACCTCTTTGCATTTTTTGACCAAAGAGAATAGCCATTGTTAATTCAGCAAGATAGTCACCAGTAAGAACATCTATAGGACCTCCATCAACTAAATCTTTTGCTGCAGATAATTTATCCCCATAAAATCCACTGCAATTAGCAATTTTTATACAGTCTTTATTCATTAGTTCTCTAATTTAATTCCATTCAATATTATGCTTGTAATTGAATTTGCAGATTCTTCAGGTGTTAAATTAATTGAATTTTTGTTTTTTTCTTTAAAAAATTCTCTACCTATTCCTCCTAGAAGTATTGAAAAGGCTTTAACATCAATCGATTTAATTTCTTTCTTTTCAATCGCCTCTTCTAGGAGCTTTTTAATATAATTTTTTATAAAGTTTTCGTGGTAATCAGCTGTTGTTTTTGACCCATTAATTTTTTCCATGTCAATTAAGAATCTATCAAACTTTGGACCAACAGCTTGATTAACTATAAAAAGATATTTTTCTAATTTGTTGATTGGCGAATCAATATCTTCCACAGAATCCATTGCAAATTTTCCTAATTTTTTGAGAATATTATCCATTGTCATCAAAATTAATTTATCTCTGCTTGGAGCAATTTCATATAGTGTTCTCAATGAAATTTTTAGTTTTTTAGCTATTTCAGACATAGTTAATTCTGGAACGCCTTGCTCTAGTAATCTCTCTAGAGCATCTATAATTTCATGGTGCCTTTTTGTATAGATTCTTGAATTTTTATTCTGTTGTGAATTACTTTGGTGATCTAAATTTTGCATTAATAAATTATTTAACCACCATCAATAAGGCACCATTTTCAACTTGATCATTTACCGATATTAATAGTTCTGAAACAGTTCCATCTTCAGAAGCTTTAATTGAATGTTCCATTTTCATTGCTTCAAGAATAACTAAGGTATCACCAGCTTTTACCTTTTTACCTTTTTTAACTTTTACATCAATAACTTTTCCTGGCATTGGAGCAATTAGTCCACCAATAGTAACTTCAGTACCTGGCATTTTAAACCTAGGCTTCAATTCAAGCATCACATCACCGAATGGCATATGTACTAAAATATTGTTTTTTGATACCGTCACTCTGGAATAGTGTCTTTTACCATCAAAGATCATGTCTATTCCATCCTCATCACTCGAATAAATGAATGCTTCCTTATTATTTGAAAAAAGAAACTTTTGATCTCGTTTTTGTTTATATTCAAAATCATATTCAGTATTTTCAAATTCAAATGTTACTTTTTGATTTGGCAATCTTCCGTTTGTCCAACCGGAGGGCATAAATTTTGCAACATTGGAATTATTTCTATTTTGTTGTTGCATCCACATTGCGGCAATAGCAGAAGCATGCTCAATTTCTGATTGATTAATTTCGAGCTTTCTGCTGGGTTTTACTCTTTCAATAAAATCTGAGGTGGTATCCCCATCTAAAAATTCTTTAGTTTTTAAACAATTCACTAAAAAATCTCTATTTGTTTTTACACCACCAATGTGAGCTGATTCAAGAGCTTTAGCTAATTTACCGGCAGCATCAGTTCTATTCGGAGCATACGAAATTATTTTTGCAAGCATGGGATCAAAATCTGTTCCGACTACCGTTCCTTTGTTTACACCTGTATCCCATCTGGCCTCTGCAGAATTATTTTCCTCGAAAGCAATTAATGTCCCAATTTCTGGAAGAAAATCATTATTTGGATCTTCAGCATAAAGCCTTGCTTCGATTGATGAGCCAGTCCAAGTTATATCTTTTTGATCAAATTCAAGTGATTCTCCTCTTGCAATCTTTAGTTGTTCACATACTAAATCTATACCTGTTACTTCTTCAGTAACCGGATGTTCAACTTGAAGCCTTGTATTAACCTCTAAAAACCAAAATTCTTCAGTTTTATCATCAAAAAGAAACTCTACTGTACCAGCAGATTCATATTTAATTTGTTTCGCAAGCTTAACTGCTGCTTCACCCATTTTATTTCTTACATCATCTGAAATCCTTGGAGATGGAGACTCCTCAATTATTTTTTGGTGTCTTCTTTGAATTGAGCACTCTCTTTCACCTAAGTGAACAACATTGCCTTTACTATCCCCCAAAATTTGAATTTCAATATGTCTAGATTTTTCTACATATCTTTCAATAAAGATTCTTTCATCATTAAACCCGCTTTTAGCTTCTCTTTGAGCACTAACAATAGATTCCTTTAGATCTTTTTCTTTATTTACAATTCTCATTCCTTTTCCACCGCCACCTGCGGCTGCTTTAATTAGAAGAGGGTATCCAATTTTTTTTGCCTCATTTGGTTTTGATGTCATTGGTAGAGTAGGAACATCAGCTTTAATAGCTAATTCTTTTGCTTTTAATTTATCTCCCATTACAGAGATAACATTAGGGGATGGACCAACCCAGATTAACTTTTCTTTTTTTACTTTTCTTGCAAAAGAAGCATTCTCTGACAGGAATCCATACCCAGGATGGATTGCTTGAGCGCCAGA
>SHBF01000034.1 GCA_004212975.1 SAR86 cluster bacterium | reverse complement strand
CAAGAACTGTTCAAACATTGATTGAATGCGAATCACAATTTAGTTATGTAGATGTATTAGAAAATGATGACGTTAGAGAAGCATTGCCCAAAGTTTCAGATTGGCCAACCTTCCCACAGGTATTTATTAAAGGAAATCTTGTAGGAGGTGCTGATATTATTGCTCAAATGCATGAAAATGGTGAGTTAAAAAAACTCATAGATTCAGTAGAGTCTTAAAAATCAAAATTATTAATAATTTTACAGAAAACTTTAGCTGTCACTTTAGTATCATATGCAGCAGAATGAGCTTCATCATTATCGTATTCAATTGACAACTTTTCGCATATTCTAGCAAGAACAGTTTGACCTGTTGCAAGGACACCTAAAGAAACAGTGTCAATTACAGAAAACTTATGAAATGGAGTTTTTTTTATGTTATTCCTCATTACAGATGCGTCTAGAAAAGATTTGTCAAAATGTGCATTATGACCAACTAATATAGCTCTTGAGCATTCATATTTATTTCTAGCTTTGTTAATAGTTTTAAATAAATCTTGAAGAGCATCTTTTTCAAGAACAGCTTTCCTTAATGGATGATCTAACTTAATTTTTGTAAATTCAAGTGATTCCTTTTCAACAATAGATCCTTCAAAAGGTTGAATATGATGTCTAAATGTTTCGCCAGGTGTGAATTTATTCTCTTTTTCTTCAATGAGGGTAATGGCAATCTCTAAAATTGCATTCGCTTCTGGATTAAAACCACCAGTTTCAATATCTACAACTACAGGAAGATATTTTCTAAATCTATTTTTTAACACCAAGTTTTGCTTGTAATTTTGAATTTGAAGTTGTGTAACCAAAAGGGACTCTTTCTCCGGGATAGATCCTTTTGTAGGCCTCTTGAACTGCTAAAGTAGTTTCATGAAAACCAGATAAAATTAAATCAAGTTTTCCAGGATAGTCATTGATATCTCCAACAGCAAATATTCCTTCTTTTGAAGTTTGATAGTTTTCTGTATTTACATGTATTTTTTTTCCGTTTAAATCAATATTCCAATCAAGTATTGGACCAAGTTTTTTATTGAGACCAAAAAGAAATAATAATTCATCTGCTTCATAAGACTCAATTTCATTAGTTTCAAAGTTCTTTAAAGTTATAGAATCTACTTTTTTATCTCCAATAATTGAATCAATAAGATATGGAGTAAGTAAATTAACCTTATTTTCTTTTACTAAATTTCTCATGAGCTCTTCAGTATGTTGTGCTCCTCTAAATGCATCTCTTCTGTGAACTAGGCTTATAGATTTTGCAATCTTAGATAATTCAACTGTCCAATCAAGTGCTGAATCACCGCCGCCAAATATAAAAATATTTTTATCTTTATATTTGTCAACAGACCTAACTGCATATTCAACACCATTTGTAAGAAACTTATCCGGATCCTCAATATTTGGAGGTCTCCTTGGCTCAAAAGATCCAGCTCCAGCTGCAATAAAAATATTTTTTGAAAAAAACTCTTTTTCTTCAGTTGTTTTAACCTTCCAAAAATTATCATCTTCATGTTTAATTTCTTCAATTGAATCAACCCTTTCTGAAAGATGTAATTCATAGTCAAAAGGCTTAATTTGTTCTAAAAGAGCGTCAACATGTTCTTGAGCAGTTTGAAATGGAACACCTGGAATATCATATATTGGTTTTTCAGGATATAACTCAGCACATTGACCCCCAGGTTTATCAAGATTATCAATAAGCGTACAATTTAATCCAAGTAATCCGGCTTCAAAGACCGTAAATAATCCAACTGGACCTGCGCCAATTATAATTATATCAGTTTTGACCATTATCTTACCTTCATCCCAGGTTTTGCACCTTTATCTGGTGAAACTAAATAAATACCTTCATCATTACTAGAGGCAAGCACCATTCCCTCAGATATTCCAAATTTCATTTTTCTCGGCTCTAAATTATTCACTAAAACAATATACTTATCAGTAAGATCATCAGGTTTGTAAGCACTTTTAATTCCAGCAAATACATTTCTTGTTCCTAAATCTCCAACATCTAAAGTTAGTTGAAGTAGCTTATCAGCTCCTTCAACGTCATCTGCCTTGATAATTTTAGCAACTCTTAAATCAACAGCTGAAAATTGATCAATATTAATTAAATTTACATTATCCATATTTTCTTCCTCAGGAATTATTATTTTTTCGAGTCTATTTAGCAATGGTTTGTAATCATTTATTTTTGTTATTGCTTCATCAACATTATTAATTGAAACTTTTTTATTATTTAAGAATTTAAATGCTTCATTGGTAATGCTGGGTATGATTGGATGAAGATATAAAGATAAAATATAAAAAGCATTTATTGCAGTTGAACTTATATCAACTGCTTCATCTATATCTTTTTTCCATGGAGTTTGCTCATTTATATATTTATTAACATCATCAGCCAAATCCATAATAATTCTAACTAATTTTGAGTATTCTCTAGATTCATATAAGGACACAACTTCATCTTTTTTAGACGCTAAATTGTCACGAATATTGCTATCAATATTTGTTGATAAGATATTATTATTTTTCTTCAAGAATGACGCAGATCTTGATGCAATGTTTAAGTACTTGCCAACTAAATCGGAATTTATCCTTTGAACATAATCATGAAAGTTTAAATCTATATCCTCAACTTTGTTATTAAGTTTAGCTGCAAAGTAATATCTCAAATTTTCAGGATTTGTAATCTCAGCAAATTCTTTTGCTAATATACCCGTACCTTTTGACTTAGACATTTTTTCACCATTTATGGTTAAAAAACCATGAACATTGATTCCACTTGGTAATTTGAGATTTGCTGCACTCAATAAGGCTGGCCAAAATAATCCATGAAAATAAGCAATATCTTTTCCAATAAAATGATAAATCTCATACTTAGAATTTTCTGACCATAAATCTTGCATATTCAATTTATTTTTTTCTGCCCAGTTAGAGATTGATGCTAAATAACCTATAGGTGCATCTACCCACACATAAAAGTATTTATTCTTTTCTCCAGGAATTTCAAAACCAAAATAGGGCGCATCTCGAGAAATATCCCATTTTTTTAAGTCATCATTTAGCCATTCGTTTAACTTATTTTTAATTGACTCTTGAAGATCTACATTTTTTAAAAAATCTTTAAGCATTTTATTCTTTTGAGGTAGATCAAAAAATATATGCTCACTTTCTTTCTTAATTGGAACTGTATTTGAAATAATTGATATAGGTTTTTTAACATCAAGTACGTTGTAAGATGCTCCACATACACCACAATTGTCACCATTCTGATCTTCAGCACCACATTTTGGACATGTTCCTTTTATAAACCTATCGGAAAGAAACATTTCTTCTTTTTCGTCATAGTATTGTTCAATATTTGCTTTAGAAATTAAATTATTATTTTTGGCGCATTCATATATATATTCTGAATATTTTCTATTTTCATCACTATGTGTTGAGTAAAAATTTGCAAAATTTATTCCATAAAGTTCATATGAGGATTTATGGTCTTTATAAACATCAGAAATTAATTCTTCTGGCTTTATACCCATTTCATTAGCTTTCAACATAACTGGTGTTCCATGAGTATCATCAGCACAAAAGAAGAGGCATTCGTTATCATTAAAGTTTTGAAATCTAGTCCAAATATCTGTTTGAACAGCTTCAAGAATATGTCCTAAGTGCAGTGGTGCATTTGCATAAGGCAAAGCTTGAGTGACAAGTATTTTTCTTTTAGTTTTTTTAGAATTGTCCATTTATTATCTGTATTATATGTGAAAATATTACTTAATATGCCTATAAAAAAAATAATTGCATTCGGATCTGCTAAAGGCGGAGTTGGCAAAAGTTCAATTACAGCATCTCTTGCACTTAGCCTATCTAAGCACAAAAAAATAGGGATATTGGATGCAGATGTTTACGGACCTAATCAAAATATATTATTTAATCTGGATACAAAAAATGAAATTGTAGATAAACAAATCATACCGATTACAAAGAAAGGTATAAAGATTATATCTATGGGAAATATTATGAATTATGAAGATGCAGCTATATGGAGAGGTCCTATGCTAAGTGGTGCCATTAAGAAGTTAGTTCATGATACAAAATGGGGTGAATTGGATTATTTATTGATTGATATGCCTCCTGGCACTGGTGATGTATATCTAACTATTTTCAATGAACTTTCTATAGATAAATTTATTTTGATTACAACACCTAATATACTAGCAATTTCAGATCTCCAAAAGACTATAACAATGTTAAAAAAACTAAATATAAAAATTTATGGATATATTTCAAACAATATTTTTAATGTAGAAGACCAAAATAGTAGCAAATTAATTTCTGATAACATTAATCATCTTGGTACATATAAATTTGATAAAAACCTACATGATTTTAATTTAGATTATAATTCTGAAATAACAGAGGAGATATCTAAAAGAATTTTGTCGGATACTTAATTAATTGTGAAATATTTATATTTATTTACGTTTGTCTTTTATTTTAATTATTTAATAGCAGATGAGATAAGAGACCCATATGAAAACTTTAATAGAAAAACTTTTGAATTTAATGAAAAGCTAGATGAGAATATTCTAAAACCCATTACTATGACATATTCAAAATTTCCGCCCAAAATTAAGATCGGTGTATCAAATTTTTTTAATAATCTTGAGGATGTTGAAACTTCTATTAATCAATTTCTTCAAGGCAAACCAAAAAAATCTATAAATGATTTATCAAGATTTTTAATAAACTCAATAATTGGATTGGGTGGGTTTATTGACGTTGCCTCAAAAATTGGACTTGATAGGCATGAAGAAGATTTCGGACAAACGCTAGCTGTATGGGGTGTAGGACAGGGTCCTTACATAATGTTACCTGGATTAGGACCATCAACTTTAAGGGATACATTAAGTAGGCCCGTATCATCTTTTTCATCAGTTACATTTCATATGACTGATGCCGATGTAAACATTGCCCTAAAAACTATTGATGCAATTGAAACAAGAGAGAGGTTGTTGGATGTTGAATCGTTACTGTCTGGTGATAAATATTCATTCGTTAAAGACGCTTATATACAATCAATGAATTATGAAATTGCAGATGGTATCGATGTCCAAGATGATTTCATTGATGATATGGAAGATTTTTTAATAGACTAAAAGATCTTCAAGCTCGTTTTTATGATTTTTCAAACTATTATCTCTGATAACTTCCAAAATTTTTATTCTAAAAGACTTAGCATATTTGTCTCCTCTGGATAAACCAAACAAATGCTTCATCATCCTGCTAAGATGGTGACCATTTTGAATTTGTCTCTCAACATATTCTAAATATAGATTAAGTACTTCTTTTTTTGAATTTATTGATGAGTCAAGTTTATAAAACCTTGGTTCAATATCTTTTAACATAAATGGATTATCGTATGCAGCTCTTCCAATCATAACTCCATCAACTTTATTTAAATGATTTGAAGAATCATCAAGATTCATAATTCCACCATTTATTATTATTTCTAGATCAGGAAAGTCATTTTTTAATCTATAGACATAATCATACTTTAAAGGAGGTATATTCCTATTTTGTCGTGGGCTAAGTCCTTTTAAAATTCCATTTCTGGCATGTATTATAAAAACTTCAATTCCTGATTGTTTAACGATTGAAACAAAGTTATAAAGAAATTCATAATCTTCATTATCATCAATTCCAAGCCTACATTTAATAGAAACTGGAATACTTACCGAATTTTGCATATTTGATAAGCATTCTGCTACTAAATTTGGCTCAAGCATTAAACATGCTCCAAACTTTCCTTTTTGAACTCTATCTGATGGACATCCTACATTAAGATTTATTTCGTCATAACCGAATTGTTCACATTTTTTTGAGCATTCAATAAGATCAGAAACGTTGGAGCCGCCCAATTGAATACCTAAAGGATGTTCTTCCTTATTAAATTCTAACTGATCAAAACATTTACCATATATTAATGAACCTGTTGCAATCATTTCTGTATATAAAAAAACTTTTTTTGATATTAGACGCAATAAAAAACGATCATGCATATCTGTGTATTGCATCATTGGAGCGACGCAAAACTTTCTATCCAAAGCTTTCATTAAAGAAATAAATTAATTGCTGTGTATCCGACGATTGATAAAACTATTGTGTATGGTAGTGCCATATATACCATTCTTAAATAGGAGAGATTAATAAGTGGCGCAAGTGAAGATGTTAATAAAAATAAAAAGGCAGCTTGACCATTTGGTGTTGCAACACTAGGAATATTTGTACCAGTATTAATTGCTATAGCAAGATTATTAAACTGTGTTTCAGTAATAACTCCACTATCAAAAGCACTTTTGACTTCATTGATATAAATTGTTGCAACAAATACATTGTCACTTATTGCAGAAAGAAAACCATTTGCAACAAAGAATAGTGAGGGTTGAGTTGAAGGATCCTGTGATAAGACATAATCAATTACTGGAGAAAAAAGATGTTGGTCATGAATAACACTTACAATTGCAAAAAACACCGCAAGTAATGCTGTAAAAGGTAGGGCCTCGTGAAATGCCTCACCTAAATGATGTTCTTCCGTGATACCTTTAAATGCAGTTAGCAAAATTATCACACTTAATCCAATTAGACCGACAGCAGCCAAATGTAATCCAAGAGCAATTACAAGAAAAACCGCAACCAAGGACTCTACGAGTAGTTCTGCTCTATCTTCAGCTGTGATATTTTCCTCTCTGTATACTGAATAATCATTAAAGATTTCTCTTATATTAGGAGGTAGCTGGTTGCCAAAACCAGCGATAGAAAATTTCTCAATGATAAAACATGTAAAAATACCTGCTACAAAAACAGGCATCGTTATCGGAGCCATTCTTAGGAAGAACTCAACAAACTCCCAACCAGCAATGGTTGCGATCAGTAAATTTTGTGGCTCTCCAACTAGTGTACAAACACCACCCAAAGCAGTTCCAACTGCACCATGCATAACTAAATCTCTAAGAAAAGCTTTGAAGTTCTCTAATTCTTCTAGCTTCAAAGTATTTATTGACGAGTTAGCATGGTAATCATGTGATTCATCAGAAAATGAGCTACCTGATGCTACAGCATGATAAATTCTGTAAAAGCCTATGGTTACTCCAATTAATACTGCTGTTACTGTTAGAGCATCTAAAAAAGCAGATAAAACTGCAGCAGAAATACAAAATAAAAGTGATAATAAAGTTTTTGAACGAATGTTTAATAACAATTTAGTAAATATTGTTAACATTAAGTTCTTCATAAAATATATACCTGCTACCATGAAGACCAATAGGAGTATTACTTCTAAGTTATTTTCGATTTCATGAAATACAGACTTTGTTGAGGTTAAACCCATGACAATGGCTTCCAATGCAAGCAGGCCTCCTGGTTGGAGTGGATAACACTTTAAAGCTAAAGCCAATGTAAAGATAAACTGTAATAAAAAAACCCAGCCAATTATAAAATTTCCATCTAATCCCATAGAATTAAGTATCAATAATAATGGTGGGTTAATTATAAGAAAGCCTATTATGGTAGACTTGTACCATCCTGGGGCATTACCTAGGAATAATTTTTGGACTTCATTGAACATTAAGACATTTTAAACTTATTTGACGTGCATTTTAAAAGATTTTTAGAAATAAATGATAAAGAAAATAATAAATTTATTATTTTTAAGAATAACAAAATATTTTACGAAACTGGAATAAAAACTTTTTTACTCGATAGCAACTATTTAGATATTGATATTGATAATTCTATTGTCATTGGAATAGCTGAATCAGAAAACAAAATTTATGCTGTTGACATTTCTAATTGTGAAAATGATTTAAATATTGGTTATAAATCTCTTGTTGAATATGATGTTAGACATCTTTTAGCAATTTCTAAACCTGAAGATATTGCTTTAATGGGTAGGGCAAATCAATTATTACACTGGATAAGAAGCAATAAATATTCAGGCTATTCTGGTGAATTAAATAAATTTGATACAAACGAAGAATCATTAGTTTGTCCAACAACATCTACAATGATATATCCATCAATAGCACCATGCGTATTAGCTATGGTTACTAGGGGTGACGAAATCTTATTAGCCAGAAATAATTTATTTCCAGAAGGTTTGTACAGTGTTTTGGCAGGTTTTGTAGAAGTATCAGAATCCGCGGAAGAAACAGTAAAACGAGAAGTTTTAGAAGAAGTAAATATTAAAGTTAAAAATCTTAAATATTATGGTAGTCAACCATGGCCATTTCCCTCTCAATTGATGTTAGGATTTTCTTGTGAATACGATTCTGGTGAAATAAAAGTTGACGAAACTGAGATCGTTGAAGCTAATTGGTATAAATACAATGATTTGCCTTATGTTCCACCAACAACGAGTTTATCTGGTTTGTTAATTAATTCTTTTGTCGAGGATCATTCTTAGCTCTAAGAGGAATATCTTTTTTTGGTTTTTTTTCTTTAACGATTTCCTTTATTGCAGGTTCTTTAGTCTTACTTTGTAATTCTTTTTTAGGTTCATGTTTTTTTGATTCTTTAGCTTTAAGGTTTCTTTTATCATTATTTTTTTTGTTTGTATTTATAGTCTTATTAGTAGATGAAGCTTTATTGTTTTTATTAACTTTATTATTAGGCTTATTTTTAAAGTTTTTATTGGACTTACCACGTTGTGCATTATTTTTTCTTCTATATTTTCTTTGTGGTCTTTTCTTCTTTTTGGTCTCTTCAACCTCTATACCAGTAATTGACTTTAACCATTTCATTAAGCCAGATTTTCTTGTTTTAGGCATTTTTGGTGGCTTAACACCTTCAACTAATGGCCTCATTGTTTTTGACTGATTATTAGAATCTCTCCAATTAATATCAGGTTCTGGACTATCTGGTGTCAATTTATAAGAATCTGTATTTTTAACATCTGAGCTTTTTATTCTTACGACTTTGTAATATGGCCTTGATTTATATGGATCAGCAATTACTAGAACTTTAACTTTATTTGTTTTTTCGATACTTATAATGTCATACCTTTTTTCATTCAAAAGATAGCTAGCAACATCTGA
>SHBF01000033.1 GCA_004212975.1 SAR86 cluster bacterium | reverse complement strand
CTTCCTCGGCTGATGCTTCTTCCTCTGCGGGTGCTTCTTCCTCGGCTGGAGCTTCTTCCTCTGCGGGTGCTTCTTCCTCGGCTGGAGCTTCTTCCTCTGCAGCTGCTTCTTCCTCTGCGGGTGCTTCTTCCTCTGCGGCTGCTTCTTCCTCGGCTGGAGCTTCTTCCTCGGCAGGTGCTTCTTCCTCGGCAGGTGCTTCTTCCTCGGCTGGAGCTTCTTCCTCGGCAGGTGCTTCTTCCTCAGCTGGAGCTTCTTCCTCGGCTGGTGCTTCTTCCTCGGCTGGAGCTTCTTCCTCAGCTGGAGCTTCTTCAGCAGCAGCTTCCTCAGCTTCTTTTGCTAATTTTTCTGCTAATGCAGCTTTTTTGGCAGCAGCTTTAGCGTTTTTAGCTTCAACTTTTGCTGCGAATTCCTCTGGTGTTAATTTAGCTTCTTTAATAAGCGCACTAACTCTTTCACTAAGTTGTGCACCCTTTGATACCCATTCATCAATTTTTTCAAGATCAATTCTAAGTCTTTCCTCTTGCCCATTTGCTGTTGGATTAAAAAAACCCAATTTTTCAATAAATGCTCCATCTCTAGGGCGTCTTTCGTCAGCAACAGTTATAAAGTAATAGGGATTTTTCTTTGCCCCACTCCTTGCTAATCTTATTATTACCATACTAAAAAATATTTAAATTTGTTTAAAAAGATGTGTATTTTAGGGTAACCTTGCTAATATTGATAGTATTATTATGCAAAGTTTTAATTAATCTTAGTTTTTAATGAGTTTTATCGCCCAAGTAACTATAAGTATAGTTGTATACTTTATTATTAGATTCTTTTATCAAAAAGAAAAATCTTTGTATTTTGCTGGATATATAGCAGCATTTTCGTATGTTTTAATTTATTTGGCGACTTATGAAATTATAAGCATTATGCCTACTATTCATTTTATGGTAACTGGATTAAGTCTACTTTTCATATTTATCGCCTACAATGAAATTATTATTCTTGAGAGGAAGGTAAGAAAAGTTAAAAAAGGTGAGTTAATAAACATTGAGCCTTTCTCTGTTGAAAGAAACTACAAAATCGTATTTAAGCTTCTTGGAATAGGATTAATTTTTCTATCATTAGCTTTAGTTTCAGGATTTACTTTGCAAACTATTTTTACTGCTAATCTATTATTTAAAGCAATTTTCACATTCATTGCTTGGATTATATTCTTAATAACATTTATTGGCGTTCAATATGCAAATTTCCCAACTAAATATGCAATAAGAAGCCTATTTGTATCAATGTGGGCTGTCCTAGGTGCGTATTACATGAATTCATATTTGGTCGGTTCGTAATGCAAGAAGATCCTTCGTTAATAGTTCTTTTTTCAACATTAATATTTTTATTAATTCTTAGTGGATTTTTTTCTGGTTCAGAAACTGGAATGATGGCTGCGAATAAAATCAAGTTAAGAAACTTATCAAAAAAATCTAAAACTAGTGCTAAAAGAGCTTTGGATCTTTTGAAGAAACCTGATCAGCTACTTTCTGCAATATTAGTTGGAAATAATTTTGCCAACATTTTAGCTTCGGCAATTGTAACCATAATGATGCTTAATTACTTCGGAGGAAACGTTGTTCTTGGATCAATAATCTTAACGATTGTGATTTTAATTTTCTCAGAAATTACACCAAAGACAATGGCTGCCATTAAACCTGAGAGTTTTGCAACTAGGTCTTCTTTTATATTAAATATTCTTGTATACATTTTCAAACCTTTGATATTTCTTACAAACTTCCTAAGTAAGCAAATTCTAAAAATATTTAAATTAGATGCAAAAGATGCGTCATTAAATGAGAATCTCAATACCGAAGAACTTAAAACACTTCTTGAGGAATCTGGAGACCTAATTCCAAAACAATATAGAAAAATGCTCTCATCAGTTCTTGGTATGGAAGAATTGATTGTTGAAGATATTATGATCCCTACTTCAGAAATAATTGGTATTGATATAAATATGGATTATCAAAATGCAACAAAAATTATTCAATCAACTGAATATACAAGACTACCAGTCTATAAAGACTCTATTGATAACATGATAGGTGTGCTTCATCTAAAAGATTCTCATGCATTTCTTAAAAAATTTAATGAGCAAAAAGACATAAATGAATTGCTTCAAAAAACTTATTTTGTATCTCAGTCAACATTCCTAATGAAACAATTGAGGGAGTTCTTAGCTAGTAATCAAAGCATTGCTCTTGTTGTTGATGAATATGGAGAGATTGAGGGCCTAATATCAGTTGAAGATATTTTTAAAGAAATAACAGGTAAATTTGGTGGTGACAAAGAGGAGCTTGAAAGAGAATTTATTAAATTAAAAGATGGGTCTATATTGACTGATGGTAATTCTAAAATAAGGGATTTGAATAATTATGTTAATTGGGAAATTCCTGAAACAAGCTCAAAAACTGTAAATGGGTTAATAACTGAATATCTTGATCAAATTCCTCAGGCTAATTTATGTATTGAGATAGATAATTACAGATTTGAAATTCTCGAGTTAGACGAAAATTTAATTTCAAAGATTAAAATAAAAAAGGGAGCTAATGCTCCCTAGAAAACTCTATAAATCTTATAAGAAATCAGTAATTAATTTAAAGATTATTGCCAAAACAAAAGAGGATGTTATGACTGCTCTTACGCTAGCGATTACTGGAAGCATCTTGCCCCATATAGCATTAGCTTCAATTACAAAGATTATAGCAAGACCGATAATAAGACTTAAACTACTCCAATCTTCTAAAACTAAATAAGAACCAGGTGCATGAGCCGAGTAAACCATATACATCAGCATAGGAACAGAAAATAATGTGTTTGTTCTTGATGCTAAGCCTGCTTTTGCAGCAGCAGTTGCTACATCTCCATCTTTCATACCAAGGACAATTTTTTGATTTCTCCATATGATTCCCCATACATTGAGCATCATTATTGTTCCCATTGTCACACCTAGTATTATTTCTGTACCAATTCTTGCTGTTATTTGATGAATAAGGATTAAGCCAGTTAAAAAAGTGAAAAATGCTGCCCACCTAAACCACCATAGCGCATTTGGAGCTAATTTTTTCATTACGTCTGCTTTTGCATCAGGATCTGCAACTTTGACATATTCAGTTTGAACAAAATTAAAATAATATAAAAGTCCAATCCATGCTATTCCAAAAAGAATATGGAATGATCTAAAAAAAGCTTGATCAGTTAGTAAATCCATAATAACTCCTCTAAAGTATTTAGTTATATATTAATTGAAATAGTAATTGAAATCTAATAAAAAACGGGGATAAATCCCCGTTTTTTTTGAGTAAAGGTTGTATTACATCATACCGCCCATACCACCCATACCACCCATACCACCCATATCTGGCATTGGTGGCATTGGTGTATCATCTTTAGGTACGTCAGTTACCATTGCCTCGGTAGTGATCATCATACCTGCAACAGAACCAGCAGCTTGAAGTGCAGTTCTTGTGACCTTAGCTGGATCAAGAATACCCATCTCAATCATGTCACCAAACTCACTTGTTGCTGCATTGAATCCAAAAGAATCTTTTCCATCTATTACTTTATTAACAATCACTGATGGTTCTTCTCCAGCATTTGAGACAATTTGTCTTAAAGGAGCCTCAAAAGCTTTTTTAGCAATATTAATTCCAACATTTTGATCATCATTTTCGCCTTTAAGCTTTAAAACAGCCTCAAGACATCTGATTAATGCTGACCCGCCTCCAGGGACAACTCCCTCCTCAACAGCAGCTCTTGTTGAGTGAAGAGCGTCTTCTACTCTTGCTTTTTTCTCTTTCATCTCTACTTCAGAGCCTGCACCTACTTTAATAACTGCAACTCCACCGGCAAGTTTAGCAACTCTTTCTTGAAGTTTTTCTTTATCATAATCTGATGAAGTTTCCTCAACTTGAGCTCTGATTTGATTAACCCTAGTAGCTATAGAATTTTCATCTCCAGCACCATCAATTATAGTTGTATTATCTTTATTTAAGACAACTCTTTTCGATGTACCTAAATCTTCAACAGTTGCTCCTTCAAGCGAAAGACCAACTTCTTCGGAGATAACAGTTCCACCAGTAAGTATAGCTATATCTTCTAGCATAGCTTTCCTTCTGTCACCAAAACCAGGAGCCTTACAAGCTGCAGCTTTAACAATACCTCTTAAGTTATTAACTACCAAAGTAGCTAGAGCCTCGCCTTCAATATCTTCAGCAATTATCAGAAGAGGTTTACCAGCTTTAGCAACTGATTCTAAAAGAGGTAATAAATCTCTAATATTAGATATTTTTTTATCAAATAGAAGAATATATGGTGTATCAAGTTCAACAGTCATATTGTCTTGATTGGTTATAAAGTAAGGAGAAAGGTAACCTCTATCAAACTGCATACCTTCAACAACATCAAGCTCATTTTCAATACCACTTCCTTCTTCGACAGTGATTACACCCTCTTTTCCAACTTTTTCCATGGCTTCTGCAATAATTTCTCCAACTGCAGTGTCGCCATTAGCAGAAATTGTACCTACTTGAGCAATCGCTTTATCATCAGTACATGGAACACTTAGTCCTTTAACGTGCTCGACTGCACTAGACACAGCCTTGTCAATTCCTCTTTTAAGATCCATTGGATTCATTCCAGCAGCAACAGCTTTGTTACCTTCATTAACAATAGATTGAGCTAAAACAGTTGCCGTCGTAGTTCCATCTCCAGCCTCGTCAGAAGTTTGAGAAGCAACTTGTTTAAGCATCTGAGCACCCATATTTTCAAATTTGTTTTCTAATTCAATTTCTTTAGCAACTGAGACTCCATCTTTAGTAACAGTTGGAGCACCAAAAGATTTATCTAATACAACATTTCTACCTTTTGGTCCTAATGTGACTTTAACTGCATTAGCAAGAGTGTTAACTCCATCAAGCATTTGCGACCTGGCATTATCACCAAATTTAACATCTTTAGCTGACATAATTTATCTCCCTATTCTTATAATTTATTCAACAACGCCGAAAATATCTCTTTCACTTAAAATAAGATATTCTTCGCCGTCTAACTTAATTTCATTGCCGCCATATTGGCCGAAAATGACTGTATCACCAACTGATACATTCATAGATACAGACTCACCTGAATCAGAAACCTTTCCAGGCCCGACTGCTACAACTTCTCCTTGAGAAGGTTTTTCTTTTGCAGAACCTGAAAGAATTATTCCACCTGATGATGTTTCTTCTTCTTCAGTTCTTTTTACAAGAACATTGTCATGTAATGGTCTTAATTTCATTTATCTCTCCATATAAATTACTAAAATTTATCTTATCCAATAATTATGGGCTAAAAAATATAAATCAATAGGCGATTTAACTTTTTAACATATTAATTAGAAGCGCAATTGTAACTCCAAAAAGGTTTGCAAGTAAGTCAAAATACTCAAAATACCTATTTGGATGAAAATAATGTATGAGTTCGATAAATGCCCCGAATAAAAAAATATAAATAGCTAAGGTCAAATTAGAAATTTTGAATTTACATATAAAACCAACAAAGCAAAGGTATGCATAAATTGATAAATGAACTAATTTGTCAGACAACATAGACAAAGTATTAAATCTTGGAATGTCATAAGCATTTACAGTGCTCAATATAAAAACAATAAGAAGTGAAAAATAAAATATTAGCCTACTATATTTCATTATCTAGTTATTTAATTAAATTAAAAAAACTTCTATTTTGATAGATCATCAGTATTGCTGGTAAAGCTAAGATCGATGTAAATATATAAAAAGACATCCACCCATAGGAAAATCCATATAAGCTTTGAAAATTTTCAACTATTAATCCAGAAAATCCTGCAAATATTTTTCCTAAGAATGCCATTAATGAGGTCAATAATGCGTACTGAAATCCTGTATATTTTTGAGAAACTAAACTAGTTAAGAAAGTAATATTTACTGTACCAACAATTCCAGCTGCAATACTATCGGAAGCTACAATTGAAGCCAACAGGGTCAGATTTTTTTCACTTAAAGCTGCATAAGAAAAAAATAAGTTTGTAAGCATTACTAAAACACCACCAATAATTAATGACTTATATAAACCAATTCTTTTTATTAATATGCCACCTAGAAAGACTCCAAAAATTGTTGCAATTAATGCGACTACTTTCACAATATAACCTATTTCCTCAAGCGTATATCCCATATCAATATAAAATGGATTTGCCATTGGGCCCATTACAATATCAGTTAATCTGTATGTGGCTACAATTAAGAGAAGAATTGAAGCCATCTTTATTCCAAATCTAGTAAAGAAATCCTTTAATGGTTCAATTATTGAATTGATATGATTTAACTTCTGAAGATCATGATTTTGTGATTCACTTGAAATAAGCATTGATAAGACTATGTTCACAATAAATATTAAAGCCATTAATTGATAAGCAAATGACCAAGAGAAATTAGCCGCAATTATTAATGCTAAAGAAGACCCTACTAAAATTGCAATTCTGTATCCGAACTGATAACCAGCTGCTAAATTTCCTTGATCTTCTAGCTTAGCACTTTCAATTCTATAAGCATCTATTGCGATATCTTGTATCGAACCAGCCAAAGCAATCATTAGAGCAATAAATGCAAAAAAAGAAAGATTTGTTATTGGATTTATAGTTGAGAGTGCATATAAAGAAATGATTATTATGATTTGCATCAAAACAATCCAACTTCTTCGTGAACCAAAAATATCTAAAAAAGGTATCGAAAATCTATCTATAAATGGTGCCCAAAGAAATTTAATTGAATACGCTAAGCTGATCCAACTTATAAAACCAATAAGGCTCAAATCTATGCCTGCATCCCTTAACCATGCAGTGAGTGTTATTAGAATTAATACATAAGGCAAACCAGAGGCAAATCCAAAGCCCGTGAATGAGATTATTTTTAAATAGTCATTCTTAATCATAGAGCATCTAAATATCTTCGCCATTCAAATTTATTACCAGGATCTGTTTTCCTTCCAGGTGAAATATCAGAATGGCCAACGATACTTTCCTTATTTGTTTCTGGATAATTTTTGATAATCAATCTTGAAATTTTAATCAATGATTCGTATTGTTCGTTTGAATAAATATCACAGTCTGTTCCTTCCAGCTCAATTCCAATTGAATAGTTATTACAATCTTTAATGCCTTTAAAGGATGATTCGCCAGCATGCCATGCTCGCATGTTTAAAGGTACAAATTGAATAGTTTCACCAGTTCTCTTAATATATAGGTGAGATGATACTCTCATATCTTGAATCTCTTGAAAATAATCATGATCAGATGTGATGAGTTTGTTCATAAAAAAATCTTCTACATAGTTGTTTCCGTAAACATTTGGAGGAAGGCTAATTGAGTGAATTACTATTAAGCATATTTTTGTGTTTTCAGGTCTTTCATTAAAATTTGGAGAATTGACGAATTTTATATTTTTAATAATATGATTTTCAATTTCCATTTATCTCAATCCAGGAGGCATTTTAAAATAAACATTCTCAGTATCTTCACCATCCTCAATTAGCTTTGCTCCAAAATAATCTTCTAGAGATTTTGCGATTTCCATAACTCTTGATTCTGGAGCAGATGCTCCAGCTGTAATAGCAATATTTTTACATTTTTTAATATCTTCAAGATTTAAGTCTGAAAATTCGTCTATTAAAGTTGATTTACAACCACATTTTTCAGCAAGCTCTTTGAGTCTATTCGAGTTTGAACTATTTTTTGATCCAACTACAATAATATAATCTGATTCAAGAGCTAACTGTTTTACAGCATCCTGTCTGTTTTGTGTTGCATAACAAATATCGTCTTTTTTTGGAACTTCAATATTTGGAAATCTTTTTCTTAGTATGTCTATTATCGCAATTGTCTCATCAACACTTAGTGTTGTCTGAGTGACAAGAGCAAGACTTTCACTATTGTTTACATTAATATTTAGTGCATCATTCTCATCTTGAACTAAATATATTGAACTATTTTGCGAGTTTATATGACGGCCCATCGTACCCTCAACTTCGGGATGACCTTCATGACCAATTAAAATAATATCTCTATTTGCTTTAGCATGTTTTCTTACTTCCATGTGAACCTTGGTAACTAAAGGACATGTGGCATCAAAAAAATTAAGATTTCTTGCCTTAGTAGTCTCCTCTACTTCGCTAGATACTCCATGGGCACTAAAAATTACTAATGAATCATCAGGAATCTCATCAATTTCCTCAACAAATACTGCACCCCTATTTCTTAAATCATCCACAACTACTTTATTATGAACAACCTCATGTTTCACATACACAGGAGCCCCATATATATCAAGAGCTTTATTAACAATGTCTATAGCTCTATCAACACCAGCACAAAAGCCTCTTGGGTTGGCTAATTTTATTTCTTTAGTCATTTCAAATAATCTTTAAATTCAAAGTATATAATTAATATCGCACCTATCGTAATAAATGCATCAGCTAAATTAAATACAAAAAGTGAGTAATTATATATTTTCAAATGAAGAAAGTCTGTTACACTCCCATCATTAATTCTATCAAGGACATTACCAATCGCGCCGCCAGTTATAAATGACAAAGCAAGTTTATTTCTATCTTTAGTTTCATAAATAATCATCCATAAAAGATAAAGAGTAATCAATATTGTTACTATCAATAATAAATTTGAAGCTAACTCACCCTTATTATCAAAAATTCCAAATGCAATTCCTGAGTTGAAGATTAGCAATAATTCGATGAAAGGAAAAACAGTATCTACTGACTGACCAAATAACAAGCTATTATTTGCAATAACTTTAGTAAATATATCAAAACATACTAATAAAAAGATAATTAATATAAATCTATAGTTATACAGATTTTCTTTGCTCGCCATCATTTTCTATATTATCAATACATCTATTACATAATTCTGGATGTTCCTGTATAGATCCTATTGACAAATCCCTGTGCCAACATCTGACACATTTTGCATTTTTTGAAGTAGTGACTTTAATTTTAAAAGTATTTCCCTCTTTAACTTTTGCCTCTGAAGAAATAAATAAAAAATGAAGTTCGTCTCCAAGCTTATTTAGAATTTGAAAGTCATTTGATGTAGCTTGAATGTTTACTACTGAATCAAGAGATCCTTTT
>SHBF01000032.1 GCA_004212975.1 SAR86 cluster bacterium | reverse complement strand
TAAGTATTTGGTTTAATAAACATACTGAGGAAGGTGAAAAAATAGTAGAACTAGCAATTATATCTGCTCAAGCTAGAGTTAAGGCATCATCTACTGTAGAAAGAAAGAAAACTTTTAAAGGACCTGCTTTACCTGGAAAGCTTTCAGATTGTAACAGCGAAGATCTAAATAAAACTGAATTATTTTTAGTTGAAGGAGATTCTGCTGGTGGTTCAGCAAAACAAGCACGAGAAAGATCATTTCAAGCAATAATGCCACTTAGAGGAAAAATTCTTAACACGTGGGACTTAGAGAGTAGTGAAATAATTAAGTCTCAAGAAATAAAAAATCTCTCTACTGCGATTGGAGTTCTGCCTGGAAATGCGGATGTGTCCTCCTTGAGATACGGAAAGATATGTATTTTAGCTGATGCTGATTCAGATGGCTTACATATTGCCACTTTATTGTGTGCATTATTTTTAAGACATTTTAAGCCACTTGTTAACGATGGAAGAATTTTCATCGCAATGCCGCCACTTTACAGAGTCGACTGTGGAAAAGAGGTTTTATATGCATTAGATGAATTGCAAAAAGATAAAATAGTTAAAGATTTTAAAAATAAAAAAGGCAAAGCAAAAATTAATATACAAAGATTTAAAGGCTTGGGTGAAATGAATCCATCACAGTTAAGAGAGACTGTTATGGATCCAGAATCAAGACAACTAGTTAGGTTATCAATTTCAGCTACCGACAATGCAAATGCAATGATGGATCTTTTACTTTCAAAGAAAAATGCGCCGGCAAGGAAAGAGTGGCTTGAAAAGAAAGGTTCACTAGTAAGGATATAGGAATGCCAAAAGATCAATCTAATTCAATAAGCCTTAAGAAATACGCTGAGGAATCTTATTTAAATTACGCGATGTATGTCATTCTTGATCGGGCACTTCCAAATGTTGGTGATGGTTTAAAACCTGTTCAAAGAAGAATTTTGTATGCTATGTCAGAATTAGGACTAGATGCAGGCTCGAAATATAAAAAATCTGCACGTACAGTTGGAGACGTAATCGGAAAATTCCATCCTCATGGTGATAGCGCTGCATATGAAGCCATGGTTTTAATGGCTCAAAACTTCTCATTTAAATATCCATTAGTTGATGGTCAAGGAAATTGGGGTTCTCAAGATGATCCAAAATCCTTTGCAGCAATGAGGTATACAGAATCAAAGCTAACAAATTTTGCAAATCTACTAATTTCTGAACTAAAGTCTGGAACTGTTGACTGGCAGCCAAACTTTGATGGCTCATTACTAGAGCCGGTAATTTTTCCAGCAAAAATACCTATGATTCTTTTAAATGGCACATCTGGAATAGCTGTGGGTATGGCAACAGATATTCCATCTCATAATATAAATGAAGTTATTGATGCTACTGTAAAAATACTTGAGAAACCTAAGTCAGATCTAAAAGATTTACTTAAAATCATTAAGGGTCCTGATTTTTCAAATAATGCTTCTATTGTTGCAAGTACAGAAGAGTTGGAAGAGATGTATTCATCAGGCAGAGGAGGTTTTAAAATTCAAGCTCAGTGGAGGCAAGACAAGAACCAGATAATTATTAATGCACTCCCATATCAGACTTCAGGTTCAAAAATATTAGAGCAAATAGCAGAACAAATGATTAATAAAAAACTTCCTATGGTCGTTGATTTAGCTGATGAGGGTGATCATGAAGATCCAATACGATTAGTAATTACCTTGAAATCAAATAGAGTTAATGCCGAAGATGTAATGAATCATCTCTATGCTTCCACAGATCTTCAAAAAAATTATAGAGTTAACATGAACCTTATTTCATTGAAAGGTGGACCAAAAGTTTTCTCACTTATTGACCTTCTTAAAGAATGGGTCATCTTTAGAAAAGATACTGTAAAACGAAAGCTTGAACATCGTCTTGATCAAGTTAACGATAGGCTGCATATTCTTGAAGGGCTGCTAACAATCTTTGTTGACATAGATAAAGTAATAAAAATCATTAGAAACTCAGATGAACCAAAGAAAGAATTAATAAAAGCATTTAAATTGTCTGAGATCCAAGCAAATGCAATTTTAGAAATTAGGCTAAGGCAATTAGCAAAGTTAGAACAGCTTAAAATAGAAAATGAAAGAAATGAATTGGTTGATGAACAAGATGATATTGAAAAAATCTTAAAATCAAAATCAAGACTCAAAACATTAATTAAGAATGAATTAAATGAAATTAAAGAACTATTTGGAGAAGAGAGAAAATCACCAATTATTGATTCAACAAATGCAAAGATTTTTTCTGAGGAAGAAACAATTGTTACAGAGCCTATCACTGTAGTTTTATCAAAAGCTGGATGGGTGAGAAGTGCAAAAGGACATGACATCGATCCAAATACACTGTCATACAGAGGAGATGACTCTCTGCAGGATTTTGCAAGAGGCAGAAGCAATCAGCTGGCTGTTTTCCTTGACTCAAATGGGAAGGCATACTCAATACAAAGTCATTCTTTACCATCTGCAAGGGGTATGGGTGAACCAATTACTGGAAGACTAAATGCTGATTCGGGTGTCCAATTTATTTCTTCGGTAATTGGAGTTGAAGGAAATAAATTTTTGATAATGAATACTGCAGGATATGGTTATATTTCTGAATATCAGAACATGATCTCAAATAAAAAAACGGGAAGGGCATTCATGAAGTTGCCTGATAATGCAAAAATGTTGAAAGCTATTCCTGTAAAAGATAATCATACTCATATAGCTGCAGTTTCAAATATTGGGAAGCTTTTAATCTTTAATATTGAGGAGTTACCAATTCTTGGAAAAGGAAAGGGTAATAAGATTATAAATATACCAAAAGATAAACTTGCTGCTGGAGAGGAATTTATGGCACATGCTCAACTTCTTGCAGATGATAGCTCTCTCAAAATAGAGGTTGGTAAAAGATCTGTAACCTTAAAACCAAAAGATTGGTCAGAGTATGTTCTCTCAAGGGGTAAGAGAGGCAAAAAAGTTGGTAAATTAATAAACATCGAAAAGTTAATTGAAGAACCAAAATCTCTAGAAGAATAATAATTCACCAGATAAGGATTTAAAAAATTGATTTCAGTTGAAAAAAAAGAAAGCTCTAATTATTTAATTTCTTTGAGCCCAAATAGCTCACTAGTTGGTATATATAGAGTCATATTTCTAGCAAGTATAACTTTGGTTTGTGGAGGAATAGCAACTATTTTTTATTTTTTTGGGGCAGCATTAATTCTTCCGTTTGCTGGATTAGAATTGACTGTATTATTTGTCGCATTTTATCTAAGCTTTAGATGGAGCAGCAAAAAAGAACAGATTTATATCTCACAAGATATTGTAAGAATAGAAAAAGGTATTAAAAAAGCAGAGTACTCGTGGGAGGAATTTCGAACTTTTACGTCATTTCAGGTTAAAAGAAACAAAGATAAGAGTTTAAGATTAAGCTTTAGATCAAAAGGCGAGGATGTCTACGTTGGTGATTTTCTTAATGAGGACGACAAAAACCTATTGAGAGATACTATCAGTGAAATTATTGAAGACCTAAATTCTATATCTAATCCTTCCAACTAGGAAGTTTCTTTTTTACCTTGACTAGTTTTAATTTTTGAGAATGAGGAATGCCATTTTTAAACTTTGGGTATGCTTCTCCTTGAATAAGAGGCTTGAGATATTTAATTGCTTTTGCAGTTACATCAAACCCATCTTTTGATATAAATGAATTTGGCAGTTTTTTTTCAACATTAGCTATTTTTGATAATGGTGCTGGTATTATCTTCCATGAATATTTTTCGCTCTTAGATCTAACAATAATAGGCATAACACCATTCAATCCTTTGATAGCATATCTTACGGCATGAACTCCAACAGCCTCAGCATGAAGTAAATCTGTCTTTGAAGAAATATGACGAGCACTTCTTTGTAAATAATCAGAAACAGCCCAATGATTTTTTAAATTTAGTTTTTGTGAAATTAATCCTGCTAAATATGGTGCCACTCCTCCAAGTTGCGAATGACCAAAAGCATCTTTTCTATCTGATTCGGCTAAAAATTTTCCTTTACTATTTTTTACGCCTTCGGAAGCGACTATTACACAATACCCATTTTTTTTAACAACATCTTTTACCTTATTTAAAAATTTAATCTGATTAAATCTTATTTCCGGTAATAGAATTATATGAGGTGCATCTTTTTGATCAATTCTTGCTAAGGCAGATGATGCAGCCATCCAACCTGCATGTCTTCCCATCACCTCTAAAATAAAAACTTTTGTTGATGTTTCAGACATAGATGCTACATCTAAAGATGCTTCCATTGTTGATGTGGCTATATACTTTGCTGCAGAACCAAATCCAGGGCAACAATCTGTTTCTGCTAAATCATTGTCAACAGTCTTTGGTATTGCAATGCAATTGATTGGATAACCAAGCTTCTTACTTATTTGAGAAACCTTATAAGCCGTATCAGCAGAATCATTTCCACCGTTATAGAAAAAATAACCAATATTATGAGCTTTAAAAACTTCTACTAATCTTATGTATTCTTTTTTATTTTCCTCAAAGCTTTTTAACTTAAATCTACAAGAACCAAATGCTCCTCCTGGAGTTGACTTAAGAGAATTGATAGCAGACTTGCTTTCTTTTGATGTATCGATTAACTGCTCTTTTAGTGCGCCTAGAATTCCATTCTTTCCAGCATAAACTTTACCAATTTTTGATTTATGTTTTTTTGATTCTAAAATTACTGATGCAGCAGTAGCGTTTATAACTGAGGTTACTCCACCTGATTGTGCATAAAATGCATTTTTTTTCATTATTTCCCCGCTTTAGCTTTGAATAAAATTCAAGTGTCGTATTATAACTAATATGAGAATACATATCCTAGGCATTTGTGGAACCTTTATGGCCGGTCTTGCACAAATTCTTAAGGAATCTGGACACGATGTATCTGGAGCAGATGCCAAGTTCTATCCACCAATGTCTGATTATTTAAAAAAAATAGGCATTAAAACAATTGAAGGCTATGAGAAAAAATCTCTCCCTGAAGCTGATCTTTATGTAATTGGTAATGCTTTGTCGAGGGGAAATGAGTGTGTAGAAGAAATTTTAGATCAAAAATTACCATACGTTTCTGGACCTGAAATGTTAGGAAAGGAATTAAAAAATAGAAATGTTTTTGCAATATCTGGAACGCATGGAAAGACAACAACTTCATATATGTTAGCGCATATATTTTTAGATCAAGGAAGAGAAATTGGATATCTTGTCGGGGGCATTTCTGATGATTTTGATAATTCAGCATGCTTAGGAAAAGATCCTATTTTTGTTATTGAAGCTGATGAATATGATTCTGCTTTTTTTGATAAACGCTCAAAATTTATTCACTACTCTCCTACTAATCTAATTATAAATAATATCGAATTTGATCATGCGGACATATTTAACGACATCGAAGATATCAAAAAACAATTTCACCATCTAATAAAAATTATTAAATCATCAGGCAATATTATTTATTTTGATGATGATAGTGTCTCCAAAGAAGTAATTGAAAAAGGAATTTGGTGTAACAAAATTGGAATAAATTCAAATGGAGTAAAAGCTGACTTTAAATCTAAAGAATTAATAATAGATGATGAAATATTTCAATTGAACGAACTTCCATTAATAGGTGAACACAACTTTAAAAATTATGTTTGTTCAATATTAGCAGCTAAGCTTGAGGGAATTTCAGAAACAGAATCAATTAATTCTCTTAAAAAATTTAAGGGTGTTAAAAGAAGAATGGATTTCATTAAAGAAATTTCAGGCATAAGAATATATGATGATTTTGCTCATCATCCAACATCAATAAAATTATCATGCAGTGCAATCCGAAATAAATATTCAGATAAAAAAATTCTTGGTCTTATCGAGTTAGGTTCAAACACAATGTCATCAGGTTACCATAAAGAAAATTTGATAAATTCTTTTGATTTATTGAACGAATTTTTAATGTTAGATCCTAACAAGAATTATAAAATTAATAATGCGTTTGATTCTGAAAATGAACTTTTAAAAAATTTGGAAGAAAAAATTTTTGACTATGATATTATTTTGATTATGACTAACAAAGATAGTCGAAAGTTTATATATCCAATAATTAATAGCATTGAAAAAAAATAATTTACCTGTTTTTCCATTAGGCCTAGTAGCTTTACCTGGCACAATTCAAAATTTGCAAATTTTTGAGCCTAGATATATCAGCATGGTGAAAGATTGTATGAAAAACAATCATGGCTTTGTGATAGTTTTTCAAAAATCTGGTGAAGGCAATGACTTTGAAATATCCAAAAAGGGTTCATATGTTGAGATTATTGATTTTAATAATTTGCCTAATGGTTTGCTTGGAATTTCTGTCAAATCTATCAATAAAGTTGCAATTAGTAATTTAGTTCAGCTTCAAGATGGACTTAACGTAGCTGAGGTTAACCCTTTAATTGATCCTGAGGTTGATGATCAAGCTCTGTTAGCAGAATTTCCTGAAATAAGTAATATTTTGAATCAGCTTGTTAAGCATCCAAGAGTTGCTGATATGCCTATTGAGGTTGATTTTAACTCCGCTGATTCCGTGGCATATCATCTTGCTGGATTGATACCAATTCCATGGTCTCATAAACAGAGTCTTCTTGAGGCATTTGATGCCTCTCAAAGATTTGCAATTCTATCTAAGTATATTGAAGAAATTTCTTCTAGCTAAAATAAGATTAAACTTTTAGAGGTTCTTGATTTGATCTTTTTCTTAACCAATTTATGGTCTTGAGTACGCTTGGAATTGCTATAAACTTCCTTTCAATAAAATATTTGCCAGGATAATTACTCATCATTAACCCAATAAATATTGTGAATAACCCCTGTCCAGGAAGGACAAGCATAAGAATTCCACCGATAATTAAAACGTATCCAATTAAATTTTTAATTATCATTGACACTAGCCACATTACAGGATATTTAGATTTAAATTTTGAAGGCTTTTTATTTATGAAATAATCACTTGGTATGAGTGACACTAGCCATTTAATACTCATTAGACTAAAAATAAATATTGCAAAAGATATAGCTCCAAGCCAAAAAATATATGACTTGTAATATATAATTTGCTGACTGAGTTGTTCAAAAATAATTTCCAATAAATTACTTACCCTTTTTCATTAATTTGATTTAGTATATCAATAAGAACATTTGTAGAGATAATTATTAGACCCACAATTTTATTTAATCTTGTCTAAAAAAACACTTTCAGAAATATGCAACAATAGTCTAACTGACAGCAAGGCAGAAGATTTACTTGTCTTAGATGTAGAAAACATCTCATCATTTGCAGATAAGATCATTATAGCTACCGCAACTTCAAATCGTCATGCTCTATCTGTTTCAGAAAAGCTTGTAGAATCGCTAAAAGAAAATAAATTTAATATTCTTGGAGTAGAAGGAGAAATTGATTCCGGATGGGTTTTGGTAGATTGTGGAGACATCGTGGTTAATATAATGAAAAAAGAGCAACGAGACTTTTATGACTTAGAAGGACTTTGGGGAGAAAAAACTCTATTAACTCAAGAAAGCTAATGATCATTAAAATTATTAGTATTGGAAATAAACTTAATACATGGGAGCAAGACAGCATTAATTTCTATTTAAAACAATTACCAAAAAATTTAAAAATAGAATTCGTAAATTTAAAAAGTCATCAAAATCCAAACTACTCTGAATCTGAGCTAATAAAAAAAGAATCACAATTGATAATGTCAAAACTATCTAAAGATGATTTTATTATTGCATTTGATATGAATGGCGTTCAAATTTGTAGCAAAAAATTTAGTGATCTTGTATTTAATAATCAAGAATCTGATAAAACAATAACTTTTGTAATAGGCGGCTCATTTGGATTGTCATCAGAAATAAAAGATAATTCTAACAAGGTATTGTCTGCATCTTTGTTCACATTTCCTCACAGATTGTTTAGATTAATATTGGTTGAACAAATTTATAGGGCACACACAATTGTAAATAATATGCCATATCACAAATGATAGACTTAAACGAAAGGTTTTCAGAAAAAAGAAATTTCTTCAATAGGCTTATTTTTGTTTATGTTTTCTTTGGCGTTCTATTTTTGTATTTGATTTATAAAACATTTTCTCTTCAAATCTCAAGTTATTCGGACTATGAGCTTGCATCGCTTGAAAATAAGACAAGAGAATTTTTGGTCCAACCAAGAAGAGGAATTATTTACGATAGAAATGGTGAGATTATTGTAAATAATCAACCCAGTTATAACATGATTCTTGACCCAGAAAATGTTGTTGATATTAATGAGTTGATATTTGAAATTAATAAATTTGTTAATTTATCTGATGCTGAAATTAAAAATATAAATAACATTTTTCCAAACAAGAAAAAGCTAAATAGAGAAGTTGTGCTCAAAAGAAACTTAACTACTGAAGAAATTGCAAAATTTGAAGTAAGAAATTATAGATTTCCTAATATTCAAATTGCTGAGAGATATTCAAGAGAAAATCTTTATCCGTACCTATTCTCACATTCCATAGGATACGTTGGCAATCTTGATGAAGAAAAACTTCAAGAAATATTATCATCTCAAAACCTTGAATCAAATGAAACAATTTTTACTTATTCAAATGGTTTTTTGAATGGAAAAACCGGCATTGAATATGTTTATGATGAAAAATTGCGAGGTTTATTTGGTAAAAAAATATATGAAGTTGACGCATCTGGCAGACTATTAGAAGAAAAACAGATGATACCTGCTGTTGCAGGTGAAGATATTTTTACTTCTCTTGACCTCCCCAGCCAAAAAGTTGCTTATGATGAGTTAAATAATAGAAGGGGTGCAGTAGTTGCTGTAGACATAAATGATGGCTCAATTGTTACCTATCTAAGTTCCCCATCATTTTCTGTAAATAAGATCGCTAACGGACTCACACAAAACGAATTTGATGAGTTAATAAATGATGATGATAAACCATTTTTTGATCGAGCAGCTCAAGGCAGGTATTCACCAGCATCAACAATTAAACCTGCTATTGGTTTATTCGGAATTGATAAAGATATTTTAGATTGGGAATATACTATTCAGGACCCTGGATTTTTTATATTACCTGAAGATGGAAGAATCTATCGAGGATGGAAAAAAGGTGGCCATGGTGAAATTAATCTCAAAGATGCAATTATAGAAAGCTCAAATACTTTCTTCTTTTCACTTGCCTATCAAACAGAAATAGAAGAGTTAAGAGCGCACTTGTCGAATTTTGGATTTGGTAAAAATGTTTGTGATGATTGCTTTATGCCAGATAATGGACTGCTTCCAAGTCCAAGATGGAAAATGAATACACACAATTTTGGTTGGTTTAAAGGTGATACAGTAAATGTGGGGGTTGGGCAAGGATATATAAATGCTACGCCAATTCAGCTTGCATATTATTCTGCCTTTCTAGCAACAAAA